>JAHDGX010000023.1 GCA_020631575.1 Candidatus Altimarinota bacterium
ACAATATTATTTTTACTACAAAAAACATGATAGATTTATATACATTGACTTCAAAAGAAGTAGCGAGATTTATGAGAGTATGGAAACAGACTCTCGTTCCACCGGTTATCACTATTGTTCTCTACTTAGGAATATTTGGAAAATTTATTGGGGATAGAATTTCAGTAGTCGAGGGAGTGAGTTACATAGATTTTATATTTCCAGGACTGCTCATGATGGCCGTAATTATGGCTGCATATCAAAATACCTCGAGTAGTTTTTTTGGATCAAAATTTCAAAAATCTATTGAAGAGCTCTTTGTGTCTCCGATGGCTTACTGGAAGATACTAGTTGGGTTTTGTGCGTGAGCCATGCTTAGAGCCATGATGGTGGCTGGTCTAGTATTTGCTGCTGCGGCATTTATGACGGATATACAGATTGAGCATTATGGCCTTGCCTTTGCCTTTGTATTTCTCTCAGCTCTTTTATTTGCTTTACTTGGTCTCTATAACGGGCTCTACGCAAAGAGTTTTGATGATATTGCTCTGATTCCAACGTTTCTCATTACTCCACTTATATATCTCTGAGGAGTTTTCTACCCAATATCTATACTCCCAGATTTCTGGCAAACAGTGAGTCAGTTTAATCCGATTCTTTATATGATAAGTGGACTCAGATACGCATTTATTGGGGAGTCAGAAGTGAGTATATTTCTCTCATTTTGAATACTAATATTCTTTATCGTAGGACTTACTGCCATTATTCTCATGCTCTTAAAACGTTGATATTGAATCAGGAGCTAAAACCTTAACTATTGACTAAATAATAAAAATAATTATATTACAATACAATTATTTTTTATTTTATGTATGAACGGGCTTACTTTCTCTAAAATACAAGAACTAGGGCCAGACCTCATGTTAGAAGGTAAGAGCTTATGAGAAGTTCGTGTATCAGAATTCTTAGAGAAAGTAAGAGAACTTCTCTGAGTTACTGTTATGTGATGAAATCATTGGTCTAAACATCATAGGAAATGTTCTTATCGGTGTTTTAAACAAGAAGATAGTGGGCAAGTATCAAAAAATAACGATTATAAAATCTTTTCTCGAGTAGAGTTTGGTTCCTTAGATGAATTTTTACAAGGAAGAGATATTGATACGAATACTGAGAGAATCCCTACTAGAGAAGATATAGAAAAACTCTCGGGATCTGAAATTTCATGATTTATACCATGACGAGATTATATTTTTGACGATGGAGGATGAAAAATGGGAGTATTTCAAATTTACTGAGAGTGAGAAGTAGCTATTGGAGATATATACCAAGCTAGCTATGTATGAATCAGAACTATAAAAATTATGACACCATACTCGTCAGAACAAATTGCTAGACTCAAGAAATTAAAAGATTATGATTGGATTCCTGAAGCAAAAAAAGAAAAAATCAGAGTTACTTCTCAGTATATAGAAATAGATGGGATAAGGCTCAAGCTAGAAGATGAAGAGGGAAAGATTTCATTTGCAGATCAGCATGAATGGGACCATGAAAAGGAGGCTTTAATCTCTCCTAAAGCTCCATCTCGTGAACAGTGGCAGCAGATTATAGATTTTATTTGAGGAACTAAGCAGCAGGTATATATGTTTTTTAGAGAAGTTTTAGGCATGAAACATGAAGACTATCAAACCTCTACAGGAAATTCGTTTGAGCAAGAGTATCTTATGATTTGTTCTTTTTCAAAAGAGCTTTCATTTAATGCTGGTTTGAATGAATGACCAGAGTGAGAAGCATACGCAAGGTTTATGTTTTCATAGAACAATTATAACATTAGGAACAAAAAAAGAAACTGTTACGTGTATATTTGAGAATCCAAACAATGATATATTACTGATGCTGCGTGATGATAAACCAGAAATTCCTTTCCCAAATCGTTGGTATATACCATGAGGAGGAATGGATAGAAGTGATAAAACTCCTCTTGATGCAATGATACGTGAAGTACAAGAAGAGTTTCAGGTACAGTTAGGAGAGGTTATAGAGTGGAGACGATATGAGTGGGAAGATAAGAATGAAACAGTATTTATTCAAAAACCTAGTTTGATTATTCCTGAAGAAATCGATTTGCAAGAAGGACAAGAAATTCGTTTTTTAAGTCCTCAGGAAGTAATGAATACAGATCTTGCATTTCATGATAATGATATTATGCGAGATTATTTTAATGAGAGATAATTCTCGAAAAAAAATAAAAAATACATACACTCTGAGTATGTATTTTTTGATATCTGAATATGAAGCAACAAGTAGTTTTTATCACGTGAGCAACTCCAAAAGAGAATTATAAGGATTACTATGATTACCTAGAGCGTAAGATTGAGTACACCCCTTATGAAGAAGAATTTTGAAATTGGAATAAGACACTTTGAGAAAAACTTTGAGAAGGTTATGAGTATCTCAGGAGTCCTTCTTGCAAAGAAAAATTTGCAGATTATAGGGCCTGGAAAATACTCTTTGAAAAGATGATTCCTTTCCTCAGAGAAGGAGTTATGATCGCAACGACTTCTCTTGGGAGTACATTTATACTTAAGTATATTTGTGAAAATGAGTTTCCTATGAGGATTAGTAAGCTGTTTCTTGTTGCTCCAGCCATAGAAAGCACAAGAGCAGAGTGAATGGGGAGTTTTAGTTTTGATCTCGAACATGGATACAATAGAGTTTCAAGATGGACAGATCAAATATATATCTACCATAGTCAGGACGATGATATGGTTCCATACGAACAATCACTCAAACTGAAACAATATTTTCCAGAAGCTATTTTTAGAGAGTTTCACGATAGAGGGCACTTTTTCAAAGAAGCTGAATTGCCAGAGCTCATTGAGGATATTAAAGAAGAAAAGGGCTTGTAGAAAGCTTTTTTTTTTATATTATTTATATCATAAAACTAAGCAAAATCTATGCAAAAAATTCGTAAATGTGTGATTCCGGCAGCTGGTATGGGAACAAGATTTCTCCCTGCAACTAAGGCTCTTCCAAAGGAGATGTTTCCCATTGTAGATAAGCCAGTAATGCAGCTTCTTGTTGAGGAAGCAATTGCTGCAGGTTGTGAAGAGATCATAATAGTAACAGGACGAAGTAAGAGAGCTATAGAAGACCATTTTGATTCAAATCCAGAACTTGAGCAAAGACTTGATAACTCATGAAAATTTGATTACCTGAGAAAAGTGAAGAACTTAAATGAGATGGCTAACATCGTATATGTAAGACAGCCATATCCCAAGTGAGATGGTGATGCTATTCTGCGAACAAAAAACCTTATTTGAGATGAACCGTTTCTGGTGTTATTTTGAGATGATATCATAGATAATGAAGTATGTGCAGCACAGCAACTTATAGAAAAACATGAAGAAACTAATGCTCCAGTAATTGCCACAGTATGAGTAGAAGAGAGAGAAGTGAGTAGTTATGGAATGCTGGAATGAGAATGTAGTGGAAATACTACAAAGGTTACAAGGTTTATAGAGAAACCGAGACCTTCTGAGACAGATTCAAGAACAGCTGTTATTGGAAAATATGTTCTTACCCCTGATATGTTTGCATATCTCGAAAGTGCAAGTTCGAGTGTGTGAGATTGAGAAATACGTCTCGCAGATGCATTTATATCTATGCTACAAGATAGAGATATCTATGGTTTAGAAGTAGAGTGAACGAGGTATGATACAGGAGATAAAGTATGATATCTTAAAGCATGTATAGCCTACGCAATGAAAGATGAAACTCTCAAACACGATTTACAAGATTTTATAAAAACACTCTAATATATGGTTTTTTTTGATCCAGGAAATACAAGTATTCCAGATATTTCATGAGAGAGGTCTCATAAGATTGCGAAAGATCTTTTACAAAAACGAGATCAGTTATGATTTATAGATATTGATACTAGTGTTGATATACATGAAATACAATCGTATGTCGAATCAGTACAGTCAGATTTTGATAGTGTAGTAATTCTAGGAATTGGGTGAAGTGCTCTTGGAACAAGAGCACTTCTTGAATCATTGTATGGGAAGTATTATAACGAAATCACAGATAAAAAGTGAAAAAATATTTATGTTCTCGATAATATTGATCCTGAAACCTTTTCTGACATACAACAGATAATAGACGTTACGAGAACTCTCTTTGTTTTTATATCGAAATCTTGAGGAACAATTGAAACTCTTACAGAATATATTTATTTCAGAGATATATGTCGAAAATCAATCTCTAATTGGGAAAAACATTTTTGTTTTATAGTAGGAGAAAATTGTAGTATGAAGTACCCTCTAGAAGAAGATTTTAAGGTGTTTTATATTCCAGAAAATATAGGAGGGAGATTTTCAGTTTTTACTGCAGTTTGAATTCTCCCCCTTGCATTTACTGGTGCAAATATTTCAGGTTTTCTGCAGTGAATCACTGAGTCAAAAGAGCAACTTCTCTCATCAGATCTAGAAAAAAATACAGCCTTACAGATTGCCCATACGCAGCTAAAATACTATCGTGAATGAAAAAATATATGCGTATTTTTTCCATACTCAAGCAGGCTATTTCAGGTATGAGAGTGGTACAAGCAGCTTATGTGAGAAAGTATCTGAAAAAGTGGAGAGTGAATCACTCTCACAAGTGCGCTGTGAGTCACAGATCAACACTCACAGTTACAGCTTTTTCAAGATGGGCCAAACGATAAGCTCTATGTGACATTGTGAATACAATCTCATGAGAATAATTTCAATATATCTGAAGAAATAGTAGATTTTTCCTTTTCAGACTTACTCGAGATAGAAAAGTATGGAACTATTACTTCACTTAAAAATGAAGAGAGGCCAGTATGTGACATATTACTCAAGAAACTAGATGAAAAAAATATAGCAGAGCTTCTGTATACTTTGATGTTTCAGATTGCTTATCTTTGAGAACTCATGCAAATAAATGCATTTGACCAACCATGAGTGGAAAAATCTAAGATTATCACAAAACAAAAACTCAGAGCAGAGATATGAGAGATAGATATGTTTCAAAAAGCATTTTATGACTAAGAAGAAAATAGTAACAATTTGATGAGGGAATGGACAGTCTAATCTATTAGATGCTCTCTATAGTTATGCAAAAGATAAATACGAAGTATCATCTATAGTATCTATGAGTGACGATGGGAGAACCACATGAGAGCTTATGAAGAAGTTTCAGGATGAGCTGGGTTTACATCTTCCCCCTCCTGGAGATCTTCGTAGGTGTCTTTTTATGATGTCAGGATCAAAAAAACGAGATGAATTTCAGCAGTATCTAGAAACTGTTATTGAACGAGACTTACAAATCTCAGATCTTACAGTTTGGGATTATTTTAGACTTGTCTGAGCCCAGGATGATTTTTCTCTACATATACAAAATATAGAGGGTAGTATTTTAGATATGAAACTTCCTCTCAGTTCTAGTATCAAATGACACAAAGTATGAAATATATTGATGGCAAATCTCTATTATAATCTTGATAAAGATTATAATGCCATGCTATGAGTTATGCATCAACTTTTAGAAGTGGATGCTAAAATTATACCAGTAACTATAAAAAAAGCGTATATACGTGCTGTGCTATGAAATGGTGAAATTATTGAATCACAAGACAGAATTTCAAACGTTGCTGCGTATACTTCTGGTATAGCTGATTTACAGCTTATGGAGGATTCTAAACATGCCTATCAACATAAAGATGTGTTTAAAGCTATCAAAAAATCTGATTATATTATCATATCTCCAGGAGATTTATTTACTTCTACTATATCGAATTTCGTTATTTGAGGGGTAAAGGAAGTCATTAAAAAATCCTGAGCGAAAATAATTTATATCGGAAATAACACAAACAAAGGATGAGAAACGCAGGGGCTTACTTGTTTAGATTTTATAAATAAAATTGAAAGGTTTCTTGGGAGGAGGATTGATACTTACATATGCAACAATAAACATCTCAAGCTTTCGGAAAGTGACCGGGAGAAGTTTCAAAGTAATATTTCTGTAAAGGGAGGAGATTTTCTCTATCTGAGTGAATGAGAGAAGTTAGAACTCCAAAGAAGAAAAATCCAGTATATCGAAAACGATCTACTGGACAGGAAGAGCTTTTATAAACATGATAAGCAGAAACTTATAACAGTTTTATGTAAAATATTATAGCTCATCAATTACTTGTATATCAGGACTTGTATTTCATCGTGTTTTTTGTCCTGCTTCATCTCGTAGTCTCATAAAGAATATCATAGAAAAAACCATTATAAATGCTGTGACGATGGTTGAAAGTATTTGCGTTATAGAATCAATTATAAAAGCTCAGATGTTGAAAGTTCACATAGCAGAAAAAGTATTTTGGAGATCAGAAATAGATACCTCTTCATTTGTGGGGATAAAGTCATTTATACCACTCGAGAGAAAAGAAATAGAACCAAGTAGCCCAGTAATAAGACCCATACTGAGTCAAGCTATAAGTCATACAAGTAAGAAATTTCCTAAGATTCTCCACCAGTTGTTGTGGGTGACAAGTATGCCTTTTTGAAATTGACTCTTTGAATAGTCTTCATGCAGAACAGCAGCTACAACAGCAAAACTTGATTTTAGACCTCGATAAACTCATTGCACGAGAGCATAGAGTCAAGCAACTCACATGAGTATTGATCATACTACTCTTATAGTAGGTTCTTCGGTATATAAACCATATATCATAATAAGTCAGGCAACTATAAAACATATTGCAGGAACGAGGTATGCATAGGCAAACATATACCAATACACACTGAATGCTTTTCAGAGCTTACGAAATCCATATCAAATATTTTCTCCGAGTGATACTTTTTTCCTTCAAAGAATATCTGCGCTTGTCTTGAGAGTTGATATTGTTGCTGGGATTATAAGAATCATATAAATAATTCCATAAATTAGTGCTGCTACTATCAGTATATAAAGACTTTGTATAATATTGTTTAAGTTATCTATATTACTTGTAAAAAAATACTGCATAAAAAATATCGGAGCAATTGTCATCATGACAAAGTTCACAGCAAATAGAGGAGTTATAAGTGCAATTGGGTTTTGGATAAAAGTTTTAAATGTTTGTTCAATTCGATCCAAGACTCAAGCTTTTGCAGTCAACATAATGCGAAGTATAAAAAATAAAATTTGTTGTATCTCTAAGATATATTACACTCAAGGAGTGAAAAAGGAAATATATTTATATAACTATCTATTATGGCACTTGATTTTAATGGAACAAATATAGAGTGAAATGTTGAACTGAGCGGAGAAGATTTAGAAGCAGTAAATCAAATCCTCCAACAGTCTGTAGGAACAGATATTAATGGAGGATTACAGATTTTGTGATATCTTGGTCTATGAATAAATATTCTGTACATAGCTATATTTATAGCAAGTTCGATAGGACTCTATAAGCTATCAAAGAAACTTGGAGATGATCATTCTTGGCTTGCTTTTATACCACTTGTACAGCTCTATACATACTTTAAAACAGCTTGATATACTTTTTGGAAAGGTTTACTGCTTTTAATATTAAATTGTATATTTGCCTTTGTTATTTCTGTTGTAGTTATGATGTGATTATCACCGATTATTAACTCTTTCATATGATCAGGGGATATGCGATCACTCATGATGGTATCTCTTATAAGCTCACTTGTAATAACTGCGATTATGATGATAGTAGCAACATTTTTCTTATATGCTGGGATGGCTCGAAGAGCGGGGCAGAGTAATGGTACAGCAATACTGATGACTCTTTTCCCTTGGTGTATGTTGTGGATTGTAGCGAATAGGATTCAGCAACACAACCCAACAGAACATGCTCAATCTGCTGCAGGTATAACACAAGATTCAGTTTTAAATACTGAGCTATAAGATAAGCATATAAAAAAAGACTCTCATATTTTGAGAGTCTTTTTTATATGTGTTTTTTAAGATTATATGACCCCCTACCAGTTATAACTAAGTAAATATGATATGGTGTGAGGAGGATTCACTTAGCTAGTGCGTAGGTAAAGAGTATGACAGCTTCACTCGTATCTATGAATCATACTCCAATACCAATTAACTCATCACTATAGGTTTTAGGATTCTTTGCTTTCTCGTAGAGGAGTTGAGGTATTATCTTTTCACTTACTTTATAAGTGTGTCTTTCAGGTGTATAACTTAAGGTATCGACGGATTGTCTGAGTTTTTCTATCTTTCTCTTAGAATGTGATTCTATTTGGTTTTTAGCATTGTTAATAGCATCTTTGAGTTTTACTATATTTATTGTTTCAGAGTTTACTGAGTTTTTTAGGCTATCTAGATTTGTAAGAGTACTTCCAGATATGAGTTCCTGTACCTGGGATATATCGATTCAAAACTCATTTGCTATATCAGCAGCAAGCTTATGAAGGAGATCATGTGTTTCTCTTTGTAGTTTTTTAGATTCAAAAAAATCCCAAGATTCTTGCTCTTGCTTTTCTTCTCTCTTTTTCCTATACAGATCATCTTTGTCAGATTGCTCGATACCCATGGTCTATTTTTGTTGGGATAATTTTTCTAATTCTCGCTTCGCTTGCAGCGCAAATTCACTTTCAGGAGAGCTTATTAGTATTTTCTTGAGATACGGAATTGCTGACAAGCTATCAGAGTTCTCAAGTTGAGTATATGCAAGATTTATTAAAATAAAAGGATTCTCTGGATAGAGAGCAATTCATTCACTCAGAACTTCATAAGCTCTTGTTAGATTCCCATTTTCTCGTTCTATCCATCACCAGTATGCGTAGAAGTTACCATTATCTTCTGGGAATTTCGTAATTCATAATTGAGCCCAATTACTTGCAGTTTTATAATCAGAAGCAAGGATGTGATTATATATTCATAAGTTGAGATCACTTTGTGTATAAGATGTTTCATTTTTTATAAGTTCTTTAAATTCTTGTAATACATTTTCTTCATTTCCTAAATTGTAAAAATTGTGTATAAGCTGTCTACGAATGTTGAGAGAATTCTCAGAAGATAATCCTAAGGCTTTACGGAGGTATATGTTTGCTACAAGATATTCTCGAAGTTTAGTATTCACTATTCAAAGCATATAATTCACTTGAGCATCTTCATCGTCTATTTCATAATAATCTCATAAAATTCACCTTGCTTTTTTATATTCTCAAAGTTCAAAATAACTCTGAGCAACAATTTTGATAATTGGCTTATAATCACTTCTTTCTGTAAGGAGTTTTTCTCACATATGAGCTGAGAGAGTATATAACTCATCTTTGTACCAAGATCATATTATAAATGCATCTTTTAAAGAGATATCATCTGACTGGAAGTTTCTATAATTTTGAATTGCTTGTTTTATATTGCTTAGTTTTTTATATGAAATCTCTTGAATAGTGGATCAAGATCATCCTACCTCTTGCCAGAGAGTCTCTCATAGCTTTTTTTTGCATTCGTGAAAGTCAGTGCTACATGAAAGAGAAGTTGTGTAATAAAATTTTTGCTCTTCACTTATATTCATACTCTTATACAATTCTATGTTAGATGCAATGCTTTCAGGAGAATCTAGATCAATCTGATATGATGTAAGTAGTAGGGTAGCTTCTATTATTTCTTCACTTGGATTTTCAATCTTGTTATAATAATTGAGAGCACTACCAAACTTTTTCATTTCTCGATATGTATCTCCAATTTTCTCTACTATAAGATTATCGCTTGGATTTTGTTTATAAAAATTGATGTACTTTGTAAGAGCAAGTGCTAGTTGTCAGTCTCGGTAGTGTGCATCTCACTCTATAATAAGTCATTTGAGAGCAAGACGTTTTCTGATAGTTTCTATTTTTTCCCTAACTGCATCAGCTTTTATTTCTTTTATAGTTTTCTCTTGTTTAGATTCAACGATAACTCAACTTTCAGTTTTTACCTCCTCTCATAAGGTTTCTATTCATTCTCAAATGACAGTTTTGTTTTTTTCTATAAATAAATAAGTACCTACTCAAAGCACCATCAAGATGACAAGAAGACTAAATATAATTTTTTTCTGCATAAGATTTTTTATTGAAACAAATGTAACTATACTAAACCTTATGATAATTCTCCTTGCATAATTGCAATATTATATTCTTTTGTTTCTCTCGACATTGTATAAAAAAATAGCATCCAATACTATTGCGCAAATAATCTCTAAAGCACTCACAGCAATCATATCAATATTTCTTATTGGGCTTCTTACCAAATATCTTTCTATGGAAATGTATGGAAGCTATAATAAGGTTTTCTGATATTTATGAATATTTGCATTTCTTGCTGACTTATGACTTTATACTATTACGGTACGGGAAATATCTAAAAGACCATCTAAAACAGCTCATATTATTTGAAATGTACTTTCACTTAGGCTCATCTTATGAATACTTGTTTGTATCCCAGCAATGCTCATAGCATTTATGCTTCCGGCATATAATAGTGCACTCATACTCATAGCACTTAGTATTACTTGCGTATTTACGATAATGAGCCTGTTAAATTCTGCTCTATTAGCCTTAATGCAATCACAGTTAAAAATGGAATTTTCCCTCATATCATTGGTGAGTGGTAAAATACTAAACCTCTTACTTGTTTCGGTAAGTCTTTTGTATGTTTTTGATGCATTTCAATCAGATATAGCATTTATTTCTATATTTATTGCTGCTTTACTTTGAGTGAGCCTTAATACTTATATGAATTATCTGTATGCTCAAAAAATAGTCCCGATCAAATTCTTATTTGATAGAGAATATATAAAAGAAATCTTTAACTTATCTCTTCCTTATGGACTCGCTTTGTTTTTATCCGTAGTATACTTTAAGGTAGACATAATTTTGTTATCACTTATTGAGCCTATTGCTGTATCAGACGTTTCGATAGCTTTGTACTCTCTTCCTATGAAAATAGTCGAAGTGCTGATGGTTTTGTGAGGATTTTATCTTAATTCCGTACTGCCCTGACTCACGAATAAGTATGAGAAATGAGATAAGAATTGAATTCAAAAAACCTTGTGAGTTTCACTAAAAGTTTTAGTCAGTTTTGCTGCTTTAATTTATTTACTTTGAAACGTATTTTCACATCAGATAATTTCGATTATCGCAACTCCTGAATACCTTACTCCTACGCTTCATATTTATAACTCAGTTCAAGCTCTAAATATTTCTTTATGAGTACTAGTGTTTCACTTTGTGTCACTTGTTTTTATATATGCATTGATTGCTCATGAGAGGCAATCTATTTTACTAAAGGTTAATCTTGTCGTAACTTTGATTAACATTGTTTGAAATATTTTACTTATTCCAATATATTCTTTCATTGGTGCAGCCTATATAACTCTCATTTCGCAAATAATTTTAATGTGTATATGTAGTTATATAGTTTTAAGGGATATAAAAATAGAGTCAGTTTATATAGTTTGAATAGGAAAAACAATTGCTATAACAGGAATTCTACTATTTTTTTGAAAAAATATAGCAATGCCCTATTGAGATATAGTAAATATGATTGTTTTTGTTCCTCTTTTCTTATGTGCATTTTTGTTTTCAGAGTATATGTTATCTCAAAGACTTTTGAAAACTAGTTTTTCTCGATAATACCAGTGAGGGCATTGATAGTAATATCTTTTGATATAGCTCATTTTGAAAGCCGCAGTTTTATTTTTTTGAATCTATCATCACTGCATCAACGCAAATATCATACCGATCATTCGAAATCAAGAGCAATAACTCCAGTTATAGATTCACTTGTTCCATTAAGTCTCACACACTCAAGATTATTTAAAGAAAAGCTTTGAGGAGGAAGCCATGATGTCAGCCCTCCTGTACTACTATTTTCAAGAGTATAATATCACCTTATGCTTCAACTTCCACTTCAATCAATAATCGTAGTCCATGATATCGGGGTTTCAAGACTAGTGGTGACTCATTTTCAGATAAGTGCATTGTTTCTTTTTTCCTCAATAAAACTGATAATACGAGTAGTTTCGATTTCGAGTTTTTGTATATCACCTGATCGAGAAAAATTCATATTTGAAGCTCAAATTAGTATTATGGATATGATAGTTATTCATACCATGAGTTCTCATAGTGTAAAACCTTGTAATTCACTGTTTTTAGGCATAAACTTTTGTCAAAAAGGAAAAAAAATCTAATATAACTATATTACTCTAAAGATGAGTGAAAACAAGACTGATTACTTACTTAAATTATTTTTAACTATGAATGCTGCACTAAAATTTCTAATTCTCTCGGTAAGCCTACTTTTTACTACTGGTTTGTATGCATCAAGTATTCCATGAGAAATTGAAGTATTAGAAGCTTCAGACACATCTTTAAATCTTGATTGGGAAGATGTAGAAGGAGTACTGTGATATTATATTTATTATGGTGAAAGTTCATGATCAGGAGCTGATTATGATGTTGAAGGAGTCGATTTGATTGAAGAAAGTAATTTTCTACTCACTGATTTAAAAGCAGAGACTCGATATTTTATTGCGGTAAGTAGTGTTGATGAGTTTTGAAGTGAGTCAGCATACTCACCAGAATTAGAATACGAAACATCTAAGGCATGAACTGTTCTTTCTGCTGCAAGTTTTAGAGTGGTAGAAGCACAAGCGATTGATGATAAAAGCATAGAAATTAAGTTTTCTGTTGATCTTGAATCATGACTGGATGTTCAAAGACAATTTATTATTGAGAATCTAGCAACAAGTGAAGAACTTTCAGTAGATGTATCTGATCTTGTTCCTGGAGACCCAACTTCTGTTGTAGCAGTCTTAGGATGAACTCTCCTTGCAAATACTCAGTATAAAGTAACAGCCTTAGAAATACGAGATATAGATGGAAATACTATAGAGTCAGGCATAGATGCTTTTGTAAACTTTACAACTCCTATAGCTTTTTCTTCAGACCTTGAATCAGCATGAACATCTGATCCGGTTACGACAGATAACACAGAGACAGAGGGGAATACTTCTAGTTGATCGCAAAATGATCAAACTTCACCAAGTATAACAGATCCAATAAATCAACAAGAGGATCAGAATCAAGATCTAAATTCTGCTTGAGCTCTTCAATGAAACAATGCAGGGACAACAATATCCACATCAGATAATACCTCACAAGCTGCTAAAGATAACGAAAAATTACCTCAAACTGGACCAGAACACATACTTCTTGCTATGTTTGCTCTTATATTTTGAGCTGGTATATTTTACGCGAGATGATCAAGGAAGGAGTCATAAATATCTTTTAGTACTAAAAAAGCTGCTTATAGAGCAGCTTTTTTAGTAAATGGAATGAGGAATCAAATCAGAGTATAGTTTTTATAACGGATGATAGAGTTGTATATTTCTATTATTCTTCTATATTTTTTCATGTCTTTTGATATTTTTGAGCTCTTTTGAATAGCAATATCCCTGAGATATAAAAACTTCTTATCTTTCAAAAGACTAGGATTTTTATTACATATTTGAAATATAAAGTTAATTTCATGGTGAATATGTCACTGTAGTTCTATAAAGCTTTCTATATTATTTGTCATAGAAACAAGAGAAAATTCTTTTTTACGAAGAGTGAGTATCTCATCAAATACTTCATGATGACGAGTAAGGGAAGTGCGACTCACCTCATAGAGTCATGGGAATATATCACTTCTACTAATAAACTTTTTAATAAGCTCTTTCTCCAAACGAGCAATCCTCGCGTGGAAAAAATACATAGCGATACAAAATACTGCTATGAGTATAAAAAGTCAGACACAGATATACAGATATATATTCATATCTTTATTGTATCAGAAAATGGCAAAGTGGTCAAAAAACTCTTTGACTTTTGATGAAAATAACTATACTTGTCTTTGACAGGTGTTACAAGAATATTGTAATGCTTTTTTATTACCTTAGTTTTATCTATGTTACAGTTTGTAAAAGACTCCATTCGTGAGTTTAAGCATGTGGTGTGGCCAACGAGAAAAGAAACTCAAAAGTACTTTAGTCTTGTTTTAACACTCCTCACTTTTTTTGCCATTTATTTATTTTTGGTGAGTAATATTTTCTCTGAGATTGTATTTACTCTTAAGAATACTTTTGGAAACGCAACCCCAGCAGGAAGTTCTTCAAGTCTTACAGATGAAGAAATTGATGCACTATTTTCAAACGAAGCTACTCTAGAACAGATAGAAGATACTTCAACTGGGTCAGTAGAGCAGTCAGTTTCAGGAACAGGGGGTCAATAATTATTTACTAAAACACAAAAATTATGTCTGAAAATAAATCAGAATGGTATGTTATCCAAGTAATATCTGGGACAGAAGAAAATGTAAAACAATCACTTTTTCAAAGAAGAGAAAGTTTCGCTTTAGAAGATCATATTATTGATGTATTTGTTCCAACTCATGATGTTGTTTCTGTAAGAGCTGGAGGAACAAAAGTGAAAAAGAAGAAGAATATTCTTCCTGGGTATATTCTTGTAGAAATGGTAGTAACAAATGAGAGTTGGTATATTGTTCGTAATACTCCAAATGTTACTTGATTTCTTGGAGCTTGAAATATTCCTGTTCCTGTTTCAGGTGCAGAGCTTGAGCAACTTAGAGGAAAGGTTGAAAGTAAAGATGAAACATTCTCTACAAAATTCGCAAAATGAGATATGGCTCTTATCACTAAATGAGCTTTTGAATGAAATGAGGGGATTGTTACAGATGTAAATGAATCTAAGGGACTTGTAAAGGTAAATATTAACTTACTAGGAAGAGACACTCCTATTGAATTAGATTTTTCACAAATTGTAGTTAAATAATCAATTTTTGATGAGACCATTACTCTTTATACTCATATTTCTTATGCTGATAATATCTTGAAATATTGGAGCATATGTTATTAGTGAAGATTATCGGTTCTTTCTCAAAAAATTGAAATATCAGCAAGAAATTGTTTACGAACAAGAAAACGTTATTGATGATAATGAGAGAGTAATTATTATCGATGATCCAGAGAGTGACCCAGAAGATGCTGAAAAGATTATAGTAAATAGGGAAGGACTCACATTTCTAGAGGCTTTAGGAAATAGACAAAAACAGGAGCTTGAACAAGAAGAGAAAAAAAATACTCAGGCTGAGGATGAGTTACTGGATGAGTTCAGACAAAGTTTTATTTTATCAAAAGTTGAAGAACCTGATTTACTTTTTGGTATTACAGGTGAATATCCTGATGAATATAAAGAATATGCAAATAAACATATAAGCTTGTATATGTTTCCCACAAAAGATTATAGGGAGGTATATAATATATTTAAGGTCTTGAGTTATGAGCTTCCGTATGAGATAAATGTAGTTGATAACTTTTGAGATGCTTCGTTTTATATAAATATGAAGGAACTTTTTAGTGATAACTATGTGAGAATAGTCTTTCAATATCAAAATACTGCTTTTTGATTGAAAATAAAAAAAGATAACTATAATAGAACCAAAGAAATCCTCGATAATCTAGAGGAAGAATAAATAATAATTTTTAAAATACGTATATATGTCAGAACAGGTAATTTACTTAACACAGGAAGGACTTGAAAAACTTCAGGAAGAGCTAAGATATCTTAAAGAAGAAAAGAGAGTTGAGATTGCAGAAAAACTTAAAGAAGCAATTAGTTTTTGAGATTTAAGTGAAAATTCTGAGTATGAAGATGCTCGTAATGAACAAGCACAAGTTGAACTCAGAATTACAGAAGTAGAAGATCAACTCAAAAGAGTAGAGATAATTAAAGAAGAAAAAAAATCAGGAGGAGCCAAGAAGATTAATATGGGTATGACCATAACAATTAGTGAAGAGGGATCAAAAGAAAAAGAAAGTTATAAGATAGTAGGTACAACAGAAGCAAATATATTGGCTGAAGTCCCTACAATATCAAATGAATCTCCACTTTGAAAGATGATTCTTGGGAAAAAGAAATGAGATTCTTTTAAGCTAAAAAATTGAGGAGGAAGTTCTATAGAATATAAAATACTTGAAGTAGCATAATTAAAACCACATGCAATATAATACCTTTTATGAGACGCTAATACTGGTTCCGGCTGTAACCTTTGTGCTGTCAGTAGTCATAAAGGGTATTTTTGTGAAGATTTGATCAGGGAAGTGGGATTTAGAAAGATCGCTATGAAGCTGAGGGATGCCTTCAGTACATTCATCGGTTGTAGTATCTCTCGCAACTGCTTTCGCTCTGAAATATGGTATCCACCACGATTTATTTGCGATTGTTATGTGATTTACAGTGATTATAATCTATGATGCTATAAATGTCCGCTATGAAGCTGGACTTCACGCAAAACTCATCAACCAGCGACTCTGAGAAAAGAGACTCAAAGAATCACTCTGACACCTCCCAAGCGAAGCTTTTGCAGGGAGTCTACTATGAATTATCGTAGCAGTAGTATTATTTTA
>JAHDGX010000087.1 GCA_020631575.1 Candidatus Altimarinota bacterium
TTACCCAAAAGTCTTCTCACTGTTTTCTATCTACTCATGGGAGAATGTCTTTTATAATATCTTGTGGTTTTTCACTATAATCATCATCCTGAGTCAAAATAACCACATCAGAGTTTTTTGATATTACAGATCACATTACTGGTCGGTTTGATTTATCCCTATCTCAACAAGCTCCAAAAACAGTAATAACCCTTCATTTTCACTTGATTTCATCCATAGTACCAAGAACTTTTTCAAGCGCATCAGGTGTGTGAGCATAATCTATAAATATTGAAAAACCATCCTTAGCTTTCACCTCTTCCATTCTTCATGGTATAACATGTATTTTTGGAATTATCTCTTCAATGGTTTTCGTATCTATTCATAATGACGCAAATACTCAGACTGCAGCCAGAATATTTGATACATTAAAATCTCATCTAAGTCTCGTCTTTACCATAATATCTTTTCCAGGGATATTGACCCTGAAATTCATACTTGTCTTTGTGTTTGTTATATCTTCTGCTCTAATATTTGCATCATATGATGTTCCATAAGTAAAAAGAGAGTCATAGGTCTCAGCGAGAAATAGTTCTTTATAATCACTATCCATATTAATGATTCATGTCTTTTTGATTCATTTTTTTCTTTCATAGTACATAAGTCTATGAAAAATCTTCAGTTTTGTTTTCACATAGTCATCCATAGTACCATGAAGATCAAGATGATCTTGAGTGATATTTGTGAGTACACAAATATCATAATCTATTCCCCAATTTCTATGCATTTTTATACCATGGCTTGCTGTTTCTATAACCGCAATGTCACAACCTGCTTTTTTTGCTATTTGTAACCATTTTTGCAATTCAAATGCATCAGGTGAGGTCATCTTACTATGATTTGTAAATGTTTCATCTCACACCATCACGTTCACAGTTGTGAACATAAATACATTTCTTCCACTTGCTCTGAGTCACTCCGCTATAATATTTGAAGTTGTAGTTTTCCCATTTGTTCCTGTTACTCATATTATAGTCATCCCTTTGCTTGGAAATCCATAATAAATATTTGCAATCACTGCCCTGATAAAGTGGTATCAGAGTCTGAGTGGATTATCTAGGGCAATGTAATTTTTTAGTTTTTTTAACATACGAAGCTGCTTAATAATATTTTTACAAGTATACAATAATAGATCTATACATCAAGTAGAGTTCTTATTTTCGATATTCGAAATAAAAATCCTCATCTAATTTAGTGTAATCGTATCTTTTTCAATACATATCCATACTCACAGAATACCTTGGTATTCAGGGCTGCTTATAATACATAACATCATAACTTTTACACTCAGGGTTTTTAAGCCTATATGAAAAGTTATAAAAACTGCTTTCTTGAAGCTGCGTATCTAAAAAGAATTCTATTCATAGTCTTGAACCATACTGCACTATTTCCATTCATTCCTGAGCTTCTACTACTGAATCTTTAGGAAGAATCACTCGAACAAATTGCCTGTTTGTTGCAGCTCATTGTATTTCAAATAGATTCGGTGAATCTAGTTCATATTCAGAAATGAACGATTGTATTCTCTCTCTCACTGTTTTTGTCATGTTATGTGTACTCTTTATCTCGTGTTTTACCGTAAAATCACATGAATCTTGTATTGGCTCAATTTGTGAACTATACGATCGCTCTATATATCTATCTGACTTATTTCATGAAAGAGAAGTATACACTGGATATATATAATCAAGACTCTTCTCATAGTCGATTCTTCCGTTTATTCCTAGTTCACTGAGTAAGCTATTATTATCCTCGTCAAAACTCCACATCATGATATCTCTGCTTTGCAGGTCATGGATTAAACTTTGAAGATAATCAAAATATTCTCATTTTTCCTCAAGCTCTTTTGAAAAAACCTCCATAAAATCAAAGAGCACTTGCTTTGGTGTTCACAGAGTTCATTTCTTAAACGATTTTGCTTCAACTGAGAGAGACATAAGTTCAGAAAAGTTTTCAGTTCCTATCTCTCTTTCTAAAGGAGGGAAATATATAGGTCCCGTTTTTTCGAGGAGATGTAAGAGTATATTTTGATTAATATATACTACCCCATCTATATCAATTCCTGCTCTATCAGTAAAAAACTTAATAGTCTCAGAAGAGTCTCTGAGGTTGGCATAATAATTGGCATCTCTGAGTCAAAAATTCTCAGTAAGCTCGTTGATACCCTTGGGAGCTGGGAGTCTCTCATAATCCGATTTCTTTAGGTCCCATTCAATCGCATACACATCTTTTTTTTGAAATAGTTGTACTTTTCAGCGAAATACTTCTAAAAGTCACATACTTCACATAAATCATCATGTTGGTCTTATTTCATCTGCATTCTGAAACACAATAAGATATCTTTTTCTTTTTTCATGTCACATTATATTTACAAATTCTGGAAAGTTCTCATTTACTACTTTTATGTATGATTGAAGCTCACTTAGAACACTAATTGCATTATTTTTCTTTTCTAGAAGCTCAGAATTTGG
>JAHDGX010000024.1 GCA_020631575.1 Candidatus Altimarinota bacterium
TACGCGAGTACCTTCATCATCATAAAAAGATACTATAAGTATCTTTGATCTCCATCTAATTAGTGCTTCATTATTTGGATAGGTGATTATGTCAGATGAAAGCTTCGTTTGAATTATATCTAGAATCTCGAAATACCTATATTCAGACTCATCTTTGTAGTTTTCAATGATGGTATCTTTTGACCATATTCAAGAATCTTCAAATGCTTCTTCAAAATAGTTTCTATATGCAGAGATATATTCATCAATGTTTTTGAGAGATGTTTCTGAAAGTTTAACATTAAACATTTTCTACATGCTTATAATCTCCTTTTCTTTCTAGTTTAGTTCTTAGGATTTCAGCTTGCTGCCTGATGAATTCTTTTCCATGAGCTTTTGCTTCTTCTATTGTATATGTTTTCTCTTCTGCCATAATATTTTTTATCTATATGTGTATATAGAGTATATAAATATAATTATAAAATACAAGTTTATTTTGAGATGGAGTAAGAAAAATCCCAAAATAACTTGAAGAATAAAAAATATTATGTATAAACATTTATATTTTTTATCTAACTTTCACTCTTATGGATATTGACTTCGGGTCATTGAAATCAGATTCCGATACAGTTTCTTGCGATAGAGCAGGACACTTTTTTGTGAAGAGTCCGATTATCAGAAGAGCACTCTGATCTATGTGGAACGAAGAGCATGAAGGTCGTAGTCCTGCTGAAGTACTTGATCGCACACAAGATTTTGATATTTGTGATCCATGACATCTTGCTTTTCTAGAGCAACTCCTTGACCCAATAGATGATCGTCAATCTATACGCCTTTTACTTGAATATTGTCGTGAATATGCCTTTTATTCGTGATATTATAGAAATAGTCATGTGGTTGACATACAAGAATCTTATAAAGATATTACTGCTTTTATTCTGACTTTAGACTGGTTAGAAAGAAATGTAAATACATATCAAAATATTTGATCACTCCTCTCAACGAAAGTTGCTACTATACTTGGCCAAGAAGATTTTAGTATTATTCCTCCTCAACATTATGAGAGTGTCCAAGATTACTATGACGAAGAAGATGATGAAGAGACTTGAGAGTTTGATAGCTTTGAAGTGTTATCCTATCTCCCACAGGCTGGTTTTAGTCCTATTGACCAAGAATGACAAGTAGTATATATAGCTAATCCCTATCCTCAGATTTGTGAATATGCTGAGGTGAAATTATTCTATGAAACTGATGGAGGAAAAGATGAGAGAATTATTATTAATAAGATCTGAAAACATCTTGTTTGATCAAATAGATATAAAGTATTGGCAGAAGATACAAGAAAGATCATTCATCATATAGATGATGTGTTTGATCACCTCAAGATTCAGTTTTATGATACAAAATATTTAAAAGAAGTATGTGAAGACCTTGGTGTGCTACTGGATATCGAGAGCGAAACAGAGCTTGAGAAACAAGGAGATATGTTAGAAGAACAGCTCAAAAATCTCAGAGCTATATATGAAACAAGAGTTCAAGAATTAGAGAGTTGCGCGAAAAAGGAATCTCGAAAGAGTGATTCATCTCATTTAAGTAAAGTAGTTTTAATTTCCCAAGGGCATGCGGATAAGTCAGTAAGTTGATGATGAAAAGAGAGAGTGAATTTAAAGGTGGTAAAGTAGGGGAGGATTAGGGAATATAATTTTCCATACCAGAAAAGGAAACTCCAAGAATACAACTTCGCATTGTTTGATCTGAGGGGAAATGATAAAAAAGAAGTTTGTGTTGATGTAGATTTACATATACTATGAATCTAAAAGTAAGAAATAATATATAGTATGAAACAAACAATTATTATCACATGATGAGCGTGATTCATCTGATCAAATTTTTTAAATAAATTTGTATTAAAATTTCCTGAAATAAAGTGGGTAAATATTGATGCATTAACTTACGCAGGGAAACTAGAAAATATAGATTCAGAGGTTGAAAAGGCTCATAACTATTCTTTTGAAAAAGTTGATATTAGAGATATAGACGCTTTGAGAAATGTGTATACCAAATATACACCAACTGACATTATACACTTTGCTGCAGAGTCACATGTGGATAATAGTATAAAAAATCCTACTATTTTTACAGAAACAAACGTAATAGGAACACAAAACTTACTAGACTTACATAGAGAATTTCAACTTAACAGGTTTCATCACATATCTACGGATGAAGTATATGGAGACCTTCCAAATGGATGATTTTTTACTGAAAAAACTCCATTAAATCCTTCAAGTCCATATAGCTGTTCAAAGGCAAGTTCAGATTTTTATGTAAAGGCATATGGAAGAACTTATAACATAGATTATACGATTACAAGATGTAGTAATAACTATGGTCCAAATCAAGATAAAGAGAAGCTCATTCCACATTTTTTTCAATTATTAAAAGACAACAAACCAGTAACAGTCTATGGAGACGGGAGCAATATACGTGACTGGTTATACGTCGAGGATCATTGTGATGCTATATGGGAAGTTTTTACCAAATCGGATAGTAAATGAATATATAATATTTGATGAAATAATGAGTACACAAACCTAGAAATAACGAAACTGATTTTACAAGAAATGTGAAAAGACGAAAGCTATATTTCGTATGTAGAAGATAGAAAATGACATGATGTACGTTATGCAATTGATGCTCAAAAGATACAAGATGATTTATGATGGCTCCCTAAAATAAAGTTTGAAGAATGAATTGTTAAAACACTCGACTATTATAAAAATAAATAAATTTTATGAAATGAATTATACTCGCAGGAGGTAGTGGGACAAGGCTATATCCTGTTACTCAGGCAATATCTAAGCAACTCATGCCAATCTATGATAAGCCGATGATTTATTATCCATTATCTACTCTTCTCATAGCTGGAATAAAAGATATTCTTATCATCACTACTCCAGAAGACAATGAAAGCTTTAAAAGACTTTTATGAGATGGCTCACAATGGTGAATCAATCTAAAATATGCTATTCAACCAAGTCCAGATGGTCTCGCGCAGGCTTTTATTATCTGAGAAAACTTTATTGGGAACGATGATGTATGTCTGGTTCTCTGAGATAACTTATTTTATGGCCAAGGGCTTTCATGAATGCTTCAAAAGTCAGTAAGGACTGTAAAAGATGAGAAAAAATCAGTTGTTTTTGGCTACGAAGTGAGTGATCCAGAAAGATATGGGGTTGTTGAGTTTGATAATAATAAAAACGCTCTTTCAATAGAAGAAAAACCAGAGCATCCAAAATCTAATCACGCTGTTGTATGACTCTATTTTTATACGAATGAAGTAGTAAAAATAGCAAAAAATGTAAAACCGAGTCACAGATGAGAGTTAGAAATAACTTCAGTAAATGAAAAATATCTCGAAGAATGAAAATTAAAAGTTGAACTGATGAATAGAGGATATGCGTGGCTTGATACTGGAACCCACGAGAGCATGTTAGAAGCGAGTAATTTTATAGAAATTATTGAAAAAAGGCAAGGACTCAAAGTATCATGTATAGAAGAAATAGTATGGAGAAATTGATATATTGATGATCTACAATTAGAAAAACTGGCACAACCCTTGAAAAAAAATAAATATTGAAAATATTTACTAAATCTTATAAAGAAGAATGTTTAAATTCGTAAAAACAGATATTCCTGAAGTTATTCTTATTGAACCTCAAGTATTCTGAGATGATAGATGATTTTTTATGGAGACCTATTCACGTAGAGAATTTATAGAAAATTGAATTGACTGTAGTTTCGTACAAGATAACCATTCTAAATCTAAAAAAGGGGTATTTAGAGGATTTCATTTCCAAACAAAAAATACTCAAGCAAAACTTGTAAGAGTTGTTTCATGAGCCGTACTTGATTTTGCTATTGATCTAAGAAAAACTTCAAACACATATTGAAAATTTGTGGTAGAAGAACTTTCTGCAAGAAATAAAAGACAATTATTTGTCCCTCAATGATTTGCGCACTGATTCTTGACTCTGGAGGATGATACAGAATTTGTGTACAAATGTGATAATTATTATTCTCCAGAGTTTGATGGGGGAATAATGTATTCTGATCCTTCACTCTCAATAGATTTTGAAGAAATTAAAGAAAAGTACAAAATAGAAGAATTATCATTTTCTGAAAAGGATCAAAAGCATCCCACTATAGAAGAATTTTATTCTGATAATCCCTTTTAAGATGAAAAAAGTTCTCATCACGGGGTGAAGATGAATGCTAGCGTATGACTTTACGAAACTTTTTTCTGACAGATATGAACTAGTTTCTCTCAGCTCATCCGATTTGGATATAAAGAATTTTCAAGAAGTAGAAAGAAAAGTGTCTGAAATACAACCAGATGTTATTATAAATTGCGCAGCATATACAAAAGTAGATGATGCCGAAGATATAGGAATGAAAGATAACTATGATGTAAATTCTTTATGAGTATACAATCTCGCAAAAGTATCCAGTACTATGGATATAGACTTTATAACAATATCAACTGATTATGTTTTTTTTGGAGATACTGAGAAATGATATGTCGAAACTCAAAATGAACATCCTATCAATCAATACGGTATGGCAAAGTATTTGTGAGAAAAATTGGCTCTTTGAGAAAATAAAAACTCTATAATTGTTAGAACCAGCTGGTTGTATTGATGAGGAATGAGTTATAAGAACTTTGTAAACACGATGATACAGCTTGGAAGCAAACTTGATTCGCTAAAAATAATCAATGATCAATATTGAAACCCAACAAATTGTAAGGATCTAAGTATCGCGATATGAGAACTATTAGAAAATATTGAAAAATATAGATGACAAAAATTACATTTTTCAAATACTACAGAAAACCATGGGATTACTTGGTATGATTTTGCACAAGAGATTTTTTCTCAAAATGCTATCTCAGTTGAAGCTATTCCTTGTACATCCTCTGAATTTCCTACAAAAGCATCAAGACCAAGCTATAGTAAATTGATAAATAATAGTGATATACAATTAAGGAATTGGAAAGAGGGTTTGAAGGATTATTTAGATAATTTATAAAAGATGTTTTTTAACCTTCTGAACAGTAAGTTTATTAAAAACTATTTTTGGATAGCTTGTGCAGAAATAGCTTCAAAATGAATTAATATTTTTCTTCCAGTTGTAATAGCAAACTTTTACTGATTAGAAATTTTTGGAATATATAGTTTTGCTCTATCATTATGAATATTATTTTTAGTCTTTTCTGATTTAGGTCTTACCCAATTGTTTATAAGAGAAGTTGCGAAAAATAAAGATCAAAAAAATACAGAAAAATTATTTATTCTTTTTTTTCGTCTTAAACTTATTCTTTCCATTATATGCATAGTCTGACTTTTAATATTTTACTTAATTTTTCCTTCTCTTCCAGTAGCACTAATAGCTATATTAAGCTGTGTTTATATAGTTAACTCATTTATTGAATTTATTCGATGAATTTACCGATGAAGAGAAAAAAGTCTTTGAGAAGCTATTATTCGCTTAGTTTATTCTATAACTATTATATGAGTACTATGTCCAGTAATACTGTATGCTAAAATCTCTATTTTAGAATTTAGTTTACTTTTTTTATTACTTCATGTTATATTTTTATGATCTCTTTTGATATATATATTTAAATATACAATAAAGCCTACAAGCTTTCAAAAAAGTGAAATAAATTTTAGATTATTCAGAAATAGTATAACAACATCATATCCTTTTGCTATAAGTGCATTAGTAGTGATGTTGTATTATTATATAGATACAATTATTTTGAAATTATTCGTGAACTATGAAGAGATATGAATTTATTCAGCCGCGTATAGAATAGTATTGATCTTTATTGCACCTATATCAATCAGTGTGCATGCTTTGTTTCCAGTTTTTTCTAGGCTTTTTGTTGTAGATAGGAATACACTTTCAAGACTTATAAAAAAAATTTCATGCATAATATTTATTATTTCTATTTTATTTGTCCCAATATTAGTAATATTTTCTCTAAATATAGCAAATATTATATATGGAGAGCTACTTAATTGAAATATATTAGTTTTACAGATATTATTAAGCTCACTTTTTTTTCTATATTTATGAGGAATATATGGTACAGCCATTCAATCTTCAGAAAGACAAAAACTATACATGAAAGTGTCAATATGTGGACTTATGCTAAATATATTAGGAAACTTTTTATTTATCCCATACTATGGAATTACAGGAGCAGCAATATCTACTCTTCTAACTGAAATTTTAGTGTCTGGTTGATATTATTATAATTATCATCGAATTCATAAAGTATAAAATCGTCATTTTCGTATATATTTTTAAATCACTCCTCATTTTTTAAACTTTTGTAGAAGTAACTACTTTCTAATATGCTTCACCAATTTCTAAATTCTGTAAAAACCGATTTCTTAAAAACAAGAGTATACTTCCAACCCTTTTCTTTATAATTGGGTAAGTATTTTTGAAAATCATCTTCTGATAAAAAATTAAGCCTGAAATCCCAGAAGGTTTTCATTTCAGATTGAAAAGGAAATTCTTGAGAATTATTATGAAGGATTAATTTAGTGGAATCTATATTTTCATCAGTTTTAAGAAAGTAAAGTAATTTTTTTAATGAATCATTATCACTTTTTTTAACGCGAAAATATGTGATATCTAGGAAAGATTTTTGTGATTGAGTATATGTAAAGGTATTGATAAAAAACATACTACATAATAAACAAAGTACAATTATTTTTAATGAGTTGTTCTTTGTACTATATGATAATCAATATAACCATAAAAAAGTTAACATGATACTTATAATCAATGAATATTCAATCCTAGAGGTCATTTTGTATGGAATAAAGCCTCCAATCAATGATAATAAAACAATAGTAAAAAGTTTTTTGTTATTTGAGAAAAGTTTTCATATTCATACAATCGCAAAAATAGTTAAAATTAGGACAATATTATTGTGCTGCTTCATTGCAGCAGGTAAATTAGAATATGTTAAAAAGAATAAATTTTCAATAAATCAGAGGTCTATTTGATCCAATCATCTATTAATGGAGTAATAATGTCTTGCACTTATTTTATTTAAATAGTCAATATTTACTATATTATCAATTTCTGTTTGCCAAGACTCAATTTCAAAGTGACGTGGCTTAAAAATATGCTTATCTATATAAGGCCATCATTGAATTGTCTGTGTGCTGATAGTTCATGTATTATTTATTTGCCAGAATAAAAGTGGTAATATTCATATTAAAATTACTATAGATGAAGCTATAATTTTTTTAAAATGTCAATATTTAATGGTTAGAAAGAATATATATAAATATAGTAATGGATACACAAAGTAGAATAATTGTTTTGTTCCAAATCAAAATATTGAGAAAGCAATAAATAAAACTAAGTATTTTGCATTTTGTGTCTGGCTATATCTATATACTGTAGCTATAATTAATAATACTGCAAAAGTGAGAATTATGTTATTATTTCATCCTGCAACATAAAATCCTGAATTTAAGAGTAATAATGGAAATATACTATAATATATTTTTTTATTAGTGAACAATAAGGAGAACAATAAAATTATAGAAAAACCAATAATTGCATCTATTACATACGATGTCTTTGTTTCAAAAAAACCATAAAGCAATCCTCAAAGTGTATGGTATAAAGGAGGATAATTTAAAGAAAATTGTTGAATTCTAGGGAAACCGTAATGTCAAAATAGATAATCATGCAAATATGTAATCGTGCTATTTTCATAATTTTGCTTAAAAAACTGTGTATGATAACTACCATCACCAGACAAAGGTGTATTATATATCCAAAGAAACTGTAATGTAATAAAAATGAGACCTCAAAATATAAGTATGAGTAAATGTATATTTTTATTTTTCATAAATATAGTTTTTTAGTATATATATTTTTTTCTGACTTTTTCTGTATTTAATTAGAGATGGTAACTCTAACAATACAGTAAATCGAGATTTTATGATTATCAAAATTAATCAAAATACATTCTTTAAAATTTGCTTTTGTTGTTTATCTATTTTTGTTTCTCATCACTTTGATGACATTATTCACTTATAGACAAATTCTAGCGAATAATATGATTCAAAGATAATATTTTTTAGTGGATAATATTTAATTAAATTTCTTAGTCTATTTCTTTCAATTAAATAATATTTTTTTAATGGAAATCTTTTAGAAGTATTTCCATGTTTGTGGTAACAAACAGCTTCAGGAAAATAAAAGGCTTTATATCAATTAATTCTTGCCCTTATAGCTAGATCTAAATCTTCTAAGTATGCAAAGTATGTTTCATCAAAAAAGTATCATAATTTTTTGATGGCAGATTTTTTATAGAATGCTGCTCATGCACAGGGTCAAAAAATTTCAACTACTTCTTGATAATTTCATTGATCTTCTCATTTTCAAATGTTATATCAATTTCAATTTTTCAAGATTCATATTCATATTGTGTTTATCTTACTTTTATCTGAATATAGGAGCATTTTAGTATTTATAGCATAAACATCATCAGTGGAATTATCTAAATAATCAACAGCATTATTAATAAAATTTGATGTCAATTCAATATCATTATTGAGAGTTAATATGTATTTTCAGTTTGATACTTCATATCCTTTATTATTTGGTCAAGCAAAGCCATTATTTTTTTTGAGTTCTATAATTTTGATGTTATGTATAGTTTTTTTAGCATATTCTATACTTCAATCAGTTGATCAATTATCTACAAGTATCACTTCGTAATTTGTGTATGATTGCGAATTAATACTTGGAAGAGATATTTTTAAATCTTCTATTCCATTCCAATTTGCTATTATAATACTAAGAGTTGGTTGTTGTTTCATTTTTTATTTTTAATATTATTTTTCTACATTCTTTTATATCTCAAATCTTACTAAAATAGACATTTTTATGTTTTTCATTAAAAACTTCTCTATTTGCTTGATTATCTGCTAGAATTGTAGGAATTCAACATGAGATAAACTGAAAACTTTTTCAGGCGATAACTCGCTGAGCTTTTCATATTTTACTGAAATGTCATCAAATGCAAACGTGAGACTTATTTATATGAATAGGTAATTTCTTGTAGTCAAGCCAATCAATAAATGTAATGTTCTCATGATAATTAGCTTTTATATTCAGCTTTCTTCTGATTGGTCAAACAAGTTCAAATCTTATATCAGGATCTCATTCAAGGGATTTTGCAATATCTAGTATAAACTTTACTCCTTGTATAGGTTGGACATTTCCATACCAAAATACAGTAAATTTATCGTGTTTTGGTACTTGTAGTGGTTTAAATAATTTTTCATTACATCCTACATGTACATATCATCATTTCTTCATTGGCAATCATAACTCTTTTATGAAAAAATTTAGATGAGTGTTTGTATCAAGAATAATAAGATCACTCATTTCGATAAGTAGTTTATCATACGATTTTAAAATATTTCAGAGTACACCATATGGTTTGACTTTTTGTCGATCAAAGCAGATTGTGTCCCAAATAGATATAAAATGATCAAATATGATTTTCTTTCTAAATATTTTTGCGATTATCCATATAAAGGGGAGTATTTCAAATCATCTAAAATGCACATAAATTGCATCACAATTTTTAATTTCTTTTATGAGCTTAAATAAAGATAAAAAATATCTGAGAGGATAAGATTTAGGGTAATAGTTTATAATCTGATAACTTATATCTAATTCATCAAATAAAGCGTGAATTGATTCTGTTCTTGTATATTTACTGTTATAAATAGAAAATGATAATAATTTAGATTTTTTGTCTAATTGTATTTTTTCTAAATTTTGTATTAGTAAAATTTTATTGTAATCAGAACAACTTAAACCATGTTTATTTAAAAAATCACTATTTTCCAATTCAGGCATAAGAAAATCATAAATTTACTATATCAGATTCATTCCATATATTTCTTCCGTCAATTACTATATTTCCTCTCATAAAATCTTTGACTTTATCAAAATCAGGGTTTCTGAATTCATCCCACTCTGTGAGGAGAATCAGCGCATCGCAATTTTTAAGTGCATCATAGTTTCGGGAGGTAAATACAACCCTAGCTTCGTTGTCGTACACTCTCTCCATGTTATTCATAGCAATAGGATCAAAGACTTTTATCTCAGCAACTCAGAGTTTTAGGAGTTTGTTTATGACGTCGATACTAGGAGCGTCACGTATATCATCAGTTTTAGGTTTGAATGCAAGTCCCCAAATAGCTATATTTTTTCATTTTAAATCAGGGATTAGTTTTAGAAGTTTATCGACTGTTTTAGTCTTTTGGGATTTATTTACAAGTTCAGTTGATTTGATGATTTGGAAATCATAATCAAAGTCTTTTCCGGTTTCTATGAGTGCTTGAACGTCTTTTGGGAAACATGATCAACCATATCATATTCCTGCGTGAAGGAATCTTGAACCGATTCTTGGATCAAGACCTATTCATTTTGATATATCACTTATATTTGCTCAGACTATTTCAGAGAAATTCGCTATTTCATTTATAAAACTGATTTTTGTAGCAAGAAAAGCATTTGCTGCGTATTTGATTATCTCACTAGATTTAAGATCAGTAAATACAAGAGGTTTTTCCGTTCGTATGAACGATTTGTAAATGCTATTCATAATTTCTTTAGCTTTTTCTGACTCTACTCAACACACAATTCTATCAGGTGTCATAAAGTCCTTTACGGCTGTTCATTCTTTGAGAAATTCTGGATTTGAAACAATGTCAAACTCTATGCTGAGTTTTCTTTTATCAAGTTCCTCCTGAATAATATTTTTACACATCTCTCATGTTCATACTGGTACGGTAGACTTATTGATAAAGACTTTATGATTTTCCATAGATTCTCATACAGTTTTTGCTACGATTTTTACAAACTTTAGATCTGCTCTATGATTTTCGTCTGGAGGTGTCCCTACTGCCGAAAATATAGCAGTAGCAAAACTGATTCACTTCCTTGCATCAGTACTAAAATGGAGCCTTCATTCTTTATGATTTCTCAAAACAAGTTCTTCGAGTCAAGGTTCATATATAGGGATAATTCACTGTTTTAAATCAGCAACTTTTTTTTCATCTATATCTATGCACATTACCTCATGTCATACTTCCGCGAGACAAGTTCACGTTACAAGTCATACGTATCATGTTCAAAAAATTGTTATTTTCATAGTTTTGTTTTAATAAATTGTTTTATACTTTTTTTCTGTTTTATTTCATATTCTGTTTCTCAATATTTTGCTATCTTATTGAGATAGAGGATATCTTCTTGTATCATTCTAGATTTTGAGATCAAATCTCAGATGATTCACATCGATATGAGTGATATACCTATAGTCATAGATATTCATGAAATAACGAGTGACTGGATCATTCATGGATTTATATCTGTGAGAAAATAGAAGAAGAAGAACCTAAATATACCTATTATTCATATAACTGTAAAAGGAAATGCAAGTATTAAAAATATTTTTAGAGGTTCATACATAGCATATATCCTGATCATATCAGCAGTTGATTTCTTGATATGTTGCCAGATATTTGTAAAAAGCCTTGATTCTCTCGTAGGAGCATTCGTATGCATTTTTATCTCTCATATCACAAATCATTTTTTCCCAGCTTGTATGATAGTATCGAGTACATAAGAAAAGCGTGATACGATATTGAGCCTGAGAAGTGCATCACGAGAATATGCTCGAAATCAACTTACGCTATCTGATACTCCAGTGCCTGATAAAAAGCGAACCATAGTACTTCAGAGCCATTGTAAGCATTTCTTGAGTGGAGAGAAGTGCGCGATTTTTGCTGTTTGCCTATTTCCTATAACGATATCAGCTTCTCTTCTAATTATTGGCTGTACAAGATCTTGTATATATTTTGCTGGATATTGATTGTCACCATCAGTATTGACGACGATATCAGCTCAGTGTTTGAGTGCATTCTCTACTCACATTTTAAATGCAAATCCAAGTCATTTATTTCATATATATTGTACTATATGATTGACTCAGTATTTTTGTGCTACGTCTACGGTATTGTCAGTAGAGCCATCATCTATGATTTGTGTTTCTATTGTATCTATTCCATCTATTTTCTTTGGAAGTTCTTTAAGAACTTGAGGAAGAGTGTGTTCTTCGTTATAGCATGGGATTTGTATTATGAGTTTCATTTTTAGTAGTTATAATTTATATTGTTTTTGTATATATCTTTTCTTCATCTTCTTCTTTGAGTATACTTATTCACACAAGGAATAACAATACTCCTCAAGCTATACTTATGCCATAGCTCATAAATCATAGACTAGAAGTTTGGTTGAGTATTAAAACTGTTGTAATAGCTGAAAGGAGAACGCTCAGTGTGATATAGAAGTAAGGCTTTCATGTATTTGTTTTCATATACTTTTCATCTAGATGGTTGTTGAATATAATACAAAATCCCAGAACAATACCTACAAGGAGTAATTTATTATTAATAGATACTGAATAGTTTCATATTTCTGCAAATATTTGAAGTCAAATATACAAAAATAAAAATGCTGGGAAAAGATAATTTCTATTTATTATATAAAAAACTTGAATGAAAGAGAGTGAACTGTCTTTATAATCTGATAAGATATTTCATAAAGCAAGTTTTTTCCCTCTTGTTGGGGTAGAAGTATATGCAAATTGTACAATATCACGAATTAAAAGAGCTGTAAATAGAGGTACGATTATATACTTATGTGTAGTCAGAAATTCTACCCCTTGTACAAAAACGAGCCCACCAAAAATAAAATATGATAGGACAGATGTATATATATTTTTTCTTATTTTTGGGTTCATTTTTTATTTTTAACATGCAAATATACTATACTTATAGCAACTACAAAAAGACTTATAGCAAATACACTCCATTGATTCAGGGGGAGTCATATGAGATTGAGATAAAAACTTGCTAGAGGAATAATAGAGATAGATAATGCAAAGCTCAGAGCAAATCGCTCTAGCTGATCGATCTCTTTCTCTCTAAATGCACAAAGACTTACATAATATCATGGAAGAAAGAGCATAAAAATACTTGCAAAAAGTATTCTTAAAAGATTTACTATCATAATATCTTGATACTGCGATAGACTCAGTAAAAAGAAAGTTCAAATAGTAAATATGAGTGTAAAAAGATAGAGTTTTTTATTGAGTGCTTGTTTCATGGTTAAGATTAATTTTTAATAATTTTGAGTTTTCCTTTTCTGCTACAGGTTCAAAGCAGCTTCCATTTGATATATTTTCTTGGTGTTGTCGCTCTCAGATCCAAAGATAGTCAGGATGTGTGTCTTGAGAAAAACTTGCTTGTAGCATTCTACATTTTACACTTCAGTCACTTTTCCACCATATCTCCCAGTCTTTTTTGTTCCATACATTGAGGTGAAAAAGTCATGGAGCAAGTGTTTCAGCTGTCACATAGCCTGCAATCCAGGGGGAATAGTGAGAGCTTCAGACCATGATAATAGCATCTTTCTCAACTATCGTAGGCAATTCTTTGATAAAATCAAGTTCCTTCTCACTTACTAGTGCTTCTCATTTTACGTGAATGTATGTCAAGTAGAGAGAGGATTGTAGTAGAAAAAATATAATGAAACATCCAGTGAATATCTTGATATTTTTTTTATACAAAGACCCAAATGCGAATGCAGCCATGAGTATAATAAAAATATCAAAGAAAATAAACATCCTACTAAAGAAAAACAAGCGAAATCATACCCATATCATTCCAGTAATATATCCAATAGTGAGAAGATCAAATTCTCTTCTTTTGAGTTTTAAATAAAATCAAAACAGACTCGCTATAATTATAACCATGTTATAGTTTCAAAAATTTTCTTTTGAGAAGAATGTACCGCTAGCTCATTCTCAAAGAATAGTCTGTGTCAGAGGTTTAATATGTTCTAAAAGTAATGTATGTAAGAAAGGGAGATACATAAAAAGTGCTATTATCCCAGAAGAAAAAATAACCACCAGATCAAACATATTTCTTTTATCCTTTGAGATTATAAAAGAAATGAGCTTGTATAGGAGATAGGTCGCAAGGAAATAAACTCATGTCGGACGATGAATTGTAAATATTGATATAATAAGAGGAAATGAAATAAGGTATTTTTTATTTTCTAGTGTATAAAAAGCACTAAGCATAAATATTATTCCAATGATTTGCTTATAATAATTAAGCCAAAAAGAATGGTATTGAACTATAGATATAAAAAAAATTATCATAGCAATTATTGCGACATTCTTTCAGTAAGCTTGCTTTGCGAATAGATAGAGATATATCGAAGTGATAAGGCTGAAAAATCATATTCCATAACTGAGAAGAAAATCGACAGAAAATCATATAATGTGTAAAATATTTCAAAACAATCATAGAAATGGAGGATAAGCAGACTTATTCCGAAATCCTAGGTTCTGAAAATCTACATGAGGAAGGTTAGCTATATACTCTGAAAACATCATTCTATACAAACCTGGATCATATCCGAGGGGGACTTGTGATTCTAGGAATCAATATATTCTATAAAGTCACAGGAGACTCGCACAAAAAAGCAAAAAATACAAAAGAGTATTTCATGAAAAATATTTTTTTGTATTTTCTGAAAACATTATAGGACATAATTATGAGATTCATTTCCTTTTATAAAATCTTTGATGTTTACAAAAGTAGTTTTTGCAATTTGATCAAGTGCTTCATGTGTAAGGAATGCCTGATGTGGGGTAAGGAGAACTTTTGGGTGTTCTTGCAGCTTTTTGAGTACTGGGTCCTTGAGGTCTTTATCTTCGTGATCTGTGAAAAATATATTTTGCTCGTTTTCATACACATCTGTAGCAAAATATCATATTTTTCCTTGATCAAGACCATCAAGTATATCATGTGTCTCTACGAGTTCTCATCGACTCGTATTGATGATCATAACTCATGATTTCATCTGTTCTATGCTCTGTTTATTGATCATATTTTTTGTAGAGGGAAAGAGGGGACAGTGAAGAGATATGATATCTGACTGAGTAAATAGATCCTCTAGGTCAGTATATTTGACTCAGAGTGATATCAATTCTTCTGATTGCACTATGTCATAGGCAAGTATATTACACCCAAATCATCAGTGCATCATCTTGGCAAATATTGCTCATATCAGTCATGTTCCTATTATTCCTATAGTTTTATCCTGTATGTCTGATCATATAAGTCAGTCAAGGGTAAAGTTATTTTTCTTTACTCTGTTGTTTGCAGTATGGATATTTCTATTTGCACAGAGTAAAAGTCATAGGGCGTGCTGCGCAACAGCATGAGGGGAATACATAGGTACTCTCATGACTTTTATCCACTGAGTCGCAGCATATTGATGATCAACCTTATCAAATCCTGCACATCTTAGGAGTATAAGTTTCACTCAGTTTTTTTTGAGTATATCAATAATTTTAGCATCTACTCTATCATTTACAAACACACATACAGCATCAGATCATTTTGAGAGAGCTGCAGATTCCTGTGTAAGTGATGACTCTAAAAACTCTAATTCATAATTTTCTAAATTATGTTTCTTAAAAGAATCAGTGTCGTATTTTTTTGAACTATAAAACGTAATTTTCATGTCTATTTTTCTTGAACATAGTGCTTTTTAAATCCAGAAGAGTATATAAAAAAA
>JAHDGX010000025.1 GCA_020631575.1 Candidatus Altimarinota bacterium
GCAGCCCCCTTTTAAGGGGAAGGTCCTGGGTTCGAGCCCCGGATGACCCACCATTAATGAAAAACAGATAACTCTCTTTGAGAAGTTTGATAAATTTAAAATCTCCTCACTCTGTTGCTACAGATTCAGGAGTACGAGAAAACTCAACTTGATAATGATTCAGTTGGGTTTTTTCTTTGCTATATTCCCTAACTACACTTGTTTCTCTATCAGATTTGAGATATTCATCAAAATCAAATTCTCACGGACTTACATTGAGTATTATTCTGACTGGTTTTGATTTATCAGTAGAATATATCACTTTATCTATCATAATATCTACAAGCTGTTTCATCTCTTCATAACTCGCAGTTTCAAAGTATTCACTTGCATGTTTAAATAAGCTTTGGATATTGTCTTTTACCTTTCAGGTTAAGAGTCCTTTTTTATACTCATCATAAATAGTATCGTATTCATCATGCATAGCCTTTTTAAGTCTCTCGATATTTTCATTTACTTCACTTTGTATTTCTTTGAATTTTTCTTTAGAGAGTGCTTCATCGAGATATAAATCTAAGGCTCTTTTTTCTTTTTCTTCAAGCTTATAAATATCATACTTATATTGCTCAATAATATTTGTATCTTTTCAGCTTGAAGTACTATCAAGTCCATACTCTACAAGAAATTTATTATAATCGAGAAAGAAATCTTTGAGTGTATCAATAACAAGTGTATCTATCTTGAGTCCTGAGATATTATTATTACATCTTCTATCCTCTGATGCTTTGCGTTTATCTCCCATCGTACAACGATAGTTTCTGAGTTCTTTTGCGTTGTTATAGTATCATTTAAAGCTTCTTAAATCACTCTGACAGTCACAAAAGAGTTTTCACTTGAGTAAGTAGGTTCTAAAACTACTTTTTGTTGCATGAGCTCTATTAGTTGTCTTTTTATCTGCTATTTTTTGAGCAATACTTGTATCACAAATTTTCGGAATCTTAATAGTAATTATATCATCTTCATTTCTTTCTCATACTATGATAGAAGTGTCTCAAATCTTCTTATATTGAGTAGTGAAAGCTCTGTATTCTCAAGTATAGTATTTTCATGCATTTTCTAAAATTCTGCTTACAGCAGATATTCACCAAAATCATACAGCATTTTTTCTGAGCTTCTGACTTCATTTTTGCGTATTAGATTGTTTTTCACTCATAGAAGGTGGAAGGATATTTTTATCATTAAGATATCCGACTATTTCTCCGAGTTTCATGTTTTCATCGAGATATAGCTTAATTATAAGCTCTATAATTTTTACTTCAGGCTTGTATAGTTCTAGTTTTTTCTCACTATTTTTGATATATCCATAAGGTACTTGCGTTGTCCAAATACCATTTTTAGAAGCTTGTCTTCTTCACGAATATGTGCGTTTGAAAATCTGTCATTTTTCATATTCTGCAAAAGATATCAGAGCATTTCACATAAAGGCATCGATTCACTCATCTCAGGTTAGCATTTCTTCAGCATAGAATATTTTTACTCATGCTTCTCATAAAATCTTTTGAATTTCTTGAAATACAAGCATATCTCTTGCGAATCTATCTCTCCTCAAAACAACGATACAATCTATGTTTTGCTTTCTAACAATTTCAAAAATTTTACTGAGTTTTGGACGGTCGAGAAAAGCTCCTGAATACGTTTCTAGAAATATGTTCTCATCTTTTATATGTATTTCTTTTTTTACGCAAAAATCCTTACATGACTCATTTTGATATTCGAGAGAAAGTCATGATTTTGATTGTTCTTCAGTCGAGACTCTTGCGTAAATTATTCCGTTCATTTTTTGAATTTTTTTAAAATAAAAAATATTTTCGAGAAATTTTGTAAATATAGAGAGGTATATACCAAGAAATCAGTACTTTAAGGGGCTTTATTTGAAATATTATTTTTTTACTGGAGCAAAAAATTTTGTTTTTAATGCCCTAAAAAAATTTTTTTATTACTGAAAAACTTTTTTTTAAAGTGTTTTTTGATGTTTTTTAAAGCCACATCTTTAAAAATTTTTTGTTTTCCCTCATTTTATTCCCTATGTAAAAGCAAAATCAGTATTTTTACAATACCTTAAAATTATTATATCGTCAAGTATGTGGGTGTCAATATTAAAATGTGGACTTTATACAACATTTTATATTCGAATTGAAAAAATATGAATTCCGTGTATCCTCCACATTGTACATTTAATATTTCAGGATGAAAGCAACAAATCCAAAGCTCATTGAACTTTGAAAAAAAGTAAGACAAGCACGAAAATTTTTAAACTATACACAAGAAGAATTAGCAAAAGAAACTTGAATCGATAGAAGTTATATTAGTACGATAGAAAAAGGTGTTACAAATCCTAGCTATTTGAAAATAAAAAAGCTAGAGGAAGTTTTATGAGATAAATTTTAGTCACTAATTATAAATTATATATGCAAGTACAAAAATATGATATTGATTATCATAACCTTGAAGAATTTATTTTTGAAGGCAGAAAATATGAAACAATCGATTCTTTAAGAGAAGCTTTAAAAAATAGTAAAAGAACAGAATTTATTGTTTTATGTCCAGATTCGAAAGAAATAGCTGAAGAAAAATTTGAAGAATTATCTAATTATTTTGAAAGAATATATACTCCTATTAAATGATTACAACATTGAGATAGTTACTGTACAATAAAAATATAACCCATGAAAAAAATAACTGATAAAGATATCAAATATATCTGTGAGTGTCTCAAGAACTGAGAAAAAATTCCAGCACAATATAAAGAAGCCCTTTTTTGAAAAGAGATAGAGAAAAAGGAATATGAACTTAAATATTCTGCAAAAGAGCGAGAAGAAGATATAATTGCAAATACTTATGCGTCTCCTCTTCAAAAGATAAAAACCTACAATCCTGATGGAGTCATAGACCACAAGGATTTTATTCGTTGACCTGAAACAAAAGAGCAATTCTCAGGATGGTATAACAAGCTGATTTTTTGAGATAACTTACAAGTCCTCAAAGAACTTCTTCAAAATGAAAAACTTCAAGAACAAATCAAAGAAAATGGGTGAATAAAACTCATATATATTGACCCTCCTTTTGCAACAAAAAGCGATTTTGTATCAGGAAAAGGAGAAAAAGCTTATTCTGATAAAATATCATGAGCCGAGTTTATAGAATTTATAAGAAAGAGACTCGTTTTAATGAAGGAATTATTATCTTCAGACGGAAGTATATATGTTCATCTAGACTGGAAAAAATCTCACTATATCAAGGTTTTGATGGATGAAATTTTTTGAGAACATAATTTCATTAATGAAATAACTTGGCATTATTCTAACTCAGGATTAAAAGCAAGGTCAAAAAAGTTCCATCAAGTTACAGATACTATCTACCTATATTCCAAAAATAGACAAAAATTTATTTTTAACCATATCTTTAAAGATAGAAAGGATTGACAATCAAAACAGGCTAAAAGAAAATTTAACTCTAAGACTTGAAAAGCAGATATGGTAAGGGATGAGAATGGAAAAATTGTATATCAAATCAGTACTACTATTTTAGAAAATGCTCTTTGGGAAACTGGAAGTATGAGTAATTCCCCTGAAAGAATCAGCTATCCAACACAGAAGCCTGAAACTTTATTAGAAAAAGTCATTAAAGCTAGTTCTCAAGAATGAGATATCGTTCTTGATGCTTTTGCAGGAAGTGGTACGACTCTTGCAGTTGCAGAAAAACTGGGGAGAAAATGGATAGGTATAGATGGAGGAAAACTCTCTATCTATACGATACAAAATAGACTTATGAATTTGAAGGAGGAGATTTGAAATAAAGGGAAAGATTTGAAACCAAAACCTTTTGCTGTGTATAATGCAGGACTCTATGATTTTCAAATCTTGAAAAACTTAGACTGGAATACATATACATGGTTTACTCTTTCACTTTTTCAGTGTATACAGGAAGAACACAAAATTGATGGTATAAAATTTGATGGATATCTGAATTTGAATCATGTACAAGTTTTTGATTATAATCATGGAAGAAAAGGTATAGTTCTTGATAGAGGATATATTGAAAATATTGATGAAAAAATAGGAAATAAACTCTGAAAAAGAATTTTTATCATTGCTCCTGCAACAAAAATTGATGGGATTTTTGAGGATGTTGTTCACTTAAATTGACGAGAATATTTTCTTCTAAGAGTTCCGTATTCCATAATTAAAGAGCTCTATACAAAAGAATTTGAAAAGATAAAACAACCTACAAGTGAAGATGATGTAAACAATACAGTTGAAGCTGTAGGATTTGATTTTATTAGAATCCCAAAAGTAAAAGTAAACTATAGCCTCAAGTGAGAAAAAGCATGTATTCAGTTAGAAACTTTTGAATCAAAAGTAATATCAAATAAAAAACTTGAATACAAGAATCTTGAAACGCTTTCAAATGTGATTATTGACTATGATTACAATGGAGAATATATAAAATTCGAGGAAGTAATATTTGCAGATAAAATCAAGAAAAATGATTATATAATCGAACTTGACTCAAAACAACTCAAAACTGATTGCATGATTATTTATATAGATATTTTTTGAAACGAGAGAAAAGAGATTATCTCACTTGAAACTTTTAAAAACTAAAAAATTATATAATGGCTATTAGAATCAAAGAAGAAGATTTAGTTTTAAAAATTTCTTCCTCATATAATCCAAATACCTTTGATGTCAGTAAATATGAGGGGTTTATTGATAAACTTTGTGGAACTCGTGAGTACCAAAAAGAGGCTATCAAAAAGGCTTGTATATTTTTACTCTGAGGAAGATATGAAAATCTCAGAGAACTTGCAAGAGAAAACTATGATATGAATAGAATCTTACAAGAAAAATACGATTCTTTTTCTAATTTTGAGAAGAAAATCCATTTTGCAGAAAAACTTGCTTGTAATATAGACCTTGCAACAGGAACGGGAAAATCGTTTGTAATTTATGGGATTGCTCAAATTATGCTTTGCGAAGGAAAGATAGATAAAGTTCTCGTTCTTGCTCCATCTGTAACTATTGAAGATGGACTGACTCAAAAATTTAAAGAACTTGCGAGTTCTAAAGAACTCAAAGAGCTCCTTCCCAAAGGAGGTGCATATAAAAATCCAACTATTATACAAGCCACCAAAACTATTGAGCCATGAAATATATGTATAGAAAATATTCACTCTACCTATAAAAATACAAGTTCCGCAATAGAAGATAGTGTTTTATGAGTCTGAGAAAGAACTCTTGTTTTAAATGATGAAGCTCATCATATCTACTCAAAAGCAACAAAAGATGTAAAAAAATGGTATGATTTTCTTTCTGATTCTGATTTTAGTTTCAAATATATAGTAGGTTTCTCAGGGACTCCATATATAGAAAATGAATATTTTTCTGATATTATATACAGATACTCTATTCTAGAAGGAATGGAAGAAAAGTTTATTAAAAAAGTTGATTATATCAAAGATACAGATAGGAGGCTTGATAGCTCTTCTCGTATGCAACTAGTACTTAAAAATCATGAAGAAGCAGGAGAAAAATATCATAAAATCAAGCCTATAACTATATTTATTTCAAAGGATATAAAACATTGTGAAAAAGATAGAACTGAGCTTATTCATTTTCTCAGTAAGGAGCAGAACATCTCAGAAGAAGAAATCGAAAAAAAAGTTTTGATTGTAACTTCAGATAAAAAACATGCTGAAAATCTTGAGACTCTCAAAACAGTATGAGATAAAAACAACCCTATAGAATGGATTTGTAGTGTTGCAATGCTTACGGAAGGTTGGGATGTACCAAATGTATTCCAAATTGTACCTTCAGAAGAAAAAGCTTTTAATTCTAAGCTTTTAATCTCCCAAGTTATAGGAAGAGGGCTCAGAATCCCTGAAGAGTATAAGTGAGAGGATTTATCAGTTATAGTTTTGAATCATACAAAGTTTAAAGAAAATATAAATCATCTCGTTGATGAAATACTAGAAAAAGAAGAAAGAATTTATTCATACCCTCTCGAAGAAAAAAAAGAATATAGTTTTCCTCTCTACAATCTCATATATGATGAAAAACAGATAGAAGAAGCAAAAACTACAGACTATAAAGCTCCTGATTTCAAAGATGGTTTTAATCTATTTTCAGACGATGAAGAAGAAGATGTAAATATCACTTATGCGACGATGGGGACAGAAAAAGAATTTGAAAAGAAAGTTACCATTAAAAAAGAGACAAAAACTATTGATGAACTCTCTCTTGAGATTCATAATAAAATTCATGCGTGGTGCATAGAGCTTGAAGGTGAATGAGCAAATGAAGAAGAAATAGAAAAGCTCGAAGAACTTACTTTTGATAAAATTAAATGAATAATTCAGAAATCACTTGATAAAAAATGACTAGATAATCAAAAAATAAGTAAAGAAAATAGTTTAAAAATCTTACAAGGTTTTTGAATAATGAAGAGATTCTGAACGAAAAATATTCGATATAGTAAAGAGGCTCTAGATATTAAAGAATTGAATATTTATGATGAAGAGAATGGGCTTGGGAAAACTTCTGTTGCTCTTGATAGTGTAAAAAAAGAGAAAGCATATATTTTTTATGATGAAAATAGTGAAAAATATTCTAGTGATGAAGATAAAAAAGCACTTCAAGTCTTAGAAGATGAAGTCGGAAGAAAATATTTTATTTATGTGAAAAATAGTTTTTACAATAAAACTCCCCTTAATATTAATATAGCTTCAAGTTGACCTGAAAAGCAATTTTTTGAACTTCTCACAGATAAAGAATATTCTCAAAGAATTGACTGATTCTTTAAATCAAAAGACAGAGGATTTTATGATTTAGAGTATAGGTGGATTCAAGGGACAAGAACTCCAAAGGTATGAAAGTTTAATCCTGATTTTTTTATAAAATCATGAAATACTATTCTCGTAGTAGAAATCAAAGGAACTGAATCTGAAAAAGAGTATTCTCGTAGTTTTATACAAAATAAAGCAAAGTATAGACAGGCAAAAAAACACTTTGATGACTTAAATAAAAAGCTTGCAGATAAGTGAGTAGAACAAAAATACTTTTTTACATTCTGTTCTCCAAAAGATTTTAAAACCCTTTTTAAATATCTAGATAAGGGAAATATAGAAAAATTTTCTTCTCGACTAGAATCAGCTTTTGAAGAAAGTCTTTTGAAGGATTCACAAGTAAAAGAAATAGAATTTTTTGATGATAAAGAACTCAAAGATATCTTTTGAAGATATTGGGAAAATCTTGAATCAGACTCACGAGTATTTCTCATGACTTCTGAAAAAAATTATTTTGATAACAAAGAAAGTGATACTTATAATTTTTCTTGAGGAGAACTTATAAAAGCTTTTGAACTTGAACTAAGAAATAAAATATTTGATAGGATACGAGATGATGAAGAAATCTCTTATAAAATAATAGAAGAGGAAGAAGAAAAAGAGAAAAAATTTAGAAATTTCAAAGCAATAGATTATTTCACCTATTCAAGTGAATTTTTAGATTTATGAGCTATGCAAGTACTTCTTAGTCATAATTCAAATCTAATACAGTATATTTCACAAAATTTTGAAGGGTTTGATTTTACACTTTGAATAAACTGGGAAAATAAGAATCTCATAAAAGACTGAAAATTCGAACAACTCTGAGAAGATATTTTTAAAGACCTTCCTAATCTAATTTGACTCATACGAGAGAAATACAGAAATCCTGATTCTCATGGTGCAAAAGTAGTAAAAAAAGAAGAGCTCGAAGAACTTAGAGAAATTCTCCTTTATAGAGAAGGAATATTAGTGAAGATTTTAAAGTATTAACTCATATTGACTTTATATATTAAATCATGTACTTTACAAAAGTACTACATGTACATTTTTATTTCCTTATTACTACAATATGAAATTTGTTAGGGATATAAAAAACGCAAAAAATATTTCAATAGAGATATCTTGAAAGATTTTTACAATATCGTGAAAACATCGAGAATATCTAGAATTAATTGTGCGATGATTTAAATCATCAGATTGAGAACTATTTTCAGAAAAAAATTTGAGAATACTTAATGAAAAATTGGATTCTACATTTAAGTTAGACGAGTGATTAGATAACTTAAATTTATGGATAGAAATAAAAGCTGAAGAGGAAGAAAGTTTGATTAATTTTTAAATTTCCTTCTTAATTTCTATCTTTACAGAGTTATCTGATTTTCATGTTTGACCATTTCAAATGTATTTAAGCAGATCAATATTGGTCTGCTTTTTTAGTGTGAGAACATTTTGACAGAAGTGGTTTATTAAAAGCACTTTTATCTTAGAATACAGGTTAGTATTGGTTCGAGCATCAGATACGTATTTGTAATATACTAAGTACCATAATAAAAACCTAGCTTTTAGTAACTAGGTCTTTATTTTAAGATATGTAATATTATTTTACAGTATAAGTACCATTAAATACACTGTCAGAAGGGAGGTATACTTTTCCTCATTTTCCTTCAACTACTATATTAGTACTTGTTATATCTATTATTTTTCCAGATACATCACCTACTTCAATGGTATCTCCTTTAGAAATATTATTCTTGAGGTATGTTGTTGCAAGGATATTCGTAGCAATACTTTTTGTAGCAAATGAACCAGCAACAGCAATGATAAAACAGAATGTTGCTATAACGAGAGTAAGATTATTAGTAAGAATACTAATATCTATTTGTAATTGTTGTATAGCTATGAGGAAGATAAACACCATAGAAAGACTATATGCAACATTACCTAATGTTTTACTATATGATAAGCCACCTGTTTCAGAAATTCTTGTTACTACCTCTTTGATAAAATTACTTATCATTGTACCAATGATAATAATTATAAGGGCAACTATAATGCTTGGTATATAAGCTACAAGATCAGTCATAGCATCTGTAACAACATTGAATCCAAGTTTTTCTAGAACAGCTATAATAACAGATATGTATACTATGTAATACACAATATTTGAGAATATCTCACTGAACGAAGCTTGTATCCCAGCAGCTTCTTTGAGCTTATTTGCTCCAGATTTTGCTACGATGTTATCAAAACCAGTTTTCTTCAGTACTTTAAGTACAAGTCTTCTAAGTATTCCAGCAATAAACTTACCAATTATGTATATTAGTACAGCTGATACGAATGTAATAGCATATGGTGTTGCTAATTCAATCATTCTCATAGATTCATTTACTACTCTGTCTGTAGCAAGAAATCATTCATTTACTACTGAGTTTACCCCTGATACACCAGTTGTTACTACTGTATCTACTCAAGATTTTACTGTCTCAACGACTTCATTATTTGCCATAATATTATGTTTACAAAATAAAAATATCTGGACATTTATTTAGTCGTAAAGAGTATAGAAAAAGTTACTTTTTTTTCTTTTTATTCCTTGACATTGGCTCAATTATGGATTTAGGATTATTTTTAAAGAATAACTCTCACAAGTCTTTGAGTCATTCTAGAAGGTGTATCTTTGCATCTACCTTCTCTCGTAGATCTTCCGGAGCTTTATGCTGTTTGATTTTCATAGTTTATTTCATAATAGTGAATAAATTTTTTTCGGGCATTTCATAGAAGTTTCTTTGTGTTGCTCTCTCATATCTCTAACATTTTTGATATCTCTGTTATGAGAAATCATTCGTGGTACTTGAGTATGAGGATATTTCTTTCTTCTATTAATAAGAAAGAGAATATATGCTCAATGATATCTGCTGATTCTATTTTGGAAAGTAAATTGTCTTCTTCTCATAAGAAATCAATAACTTCATCAAGTTCAATACTTTCAGGTTTCTTCTTTCTAATATAATCAATACATGTATTTCTGACTATAGCATATATCCAAGTATTGATGTTTGAGTCCTCTTTGAAATTTGGAAGTGCAAAGTATATCTTAACAAATATATCTTGTGTTATTTCTTCAGCATCTCAAGCATTTCAAACAGTTAAGAGTACTTTTGAGTACACCTTGTCTTTGTACCTTCAGAATATGTCGTCAAAATTATGCATACGAATATTATTTATATTTTTTACTATAGCTGAAAATAAGTATTTACATAATTTTTGATAGTTGTTTACTATTTATAACTCTCAATCTCAGTTCTAACAAGACTTACTAAGTTCCACCATTTGAACATTATTAAAAGCATGATCGAGATTATATTTTCGCTCATGCTTTTTTTGTGTAAGAATTTTGTGAGAAATGAGAGTTTATAAAATTTTATTCATTTATTTTTCTCCACTTACACATATACTAGCTAAGTAATATTTTATTATTAATTTATAGAGTATGAAGAAAATTATTTCTCTGTGTTTCGTAGTGTTTTTTCTAACTGCCTGCTGAGCAAGTCAAGAAGTTATGGAAACAGATTCAGATATGAATGAAGAAGTATCTATGCAAGATGATATGATGGATATGGATCATGGAAGTATGGATATGGATGATGATATGACTTCAAAACAGGCTCTCTCAGACTCACCGCGACATCAAGAATGGGTAGAAATAGATAACAACGGAAAGACGGTTCACGCGTTTGTCGTGTATCCTGAAAATAAGGAAAATAGCAGCGCAGTGGTAATGATTCATGAAAATAAAGGTCTTAATGACTGGGCACGAAGTATGGCTGACCAAGTAGCTGCTGAGGGATATATTGTTATTGCTCCAGATCTCCTCTCAAGCTTTGACGATGAGAGAGAAATGACTTCAGATTTTGCATCTCCAGATGACGCAACTCAGGCTCTCTATAGTCTCTCTCAAGAGGATATTACTTCTGATCTAGAAGCTGTAGCGCAGTACGCAAAATCTCTGGATACCTTTAACGGAAATCTCGTATCAGCAGGATTTTGCTGGGGAGGAACACAATCATTTCAGCTGGCTAAAGATGATGATTATAAAGCGTCACTTGTATTTTACGGGACTACTCCACAAGATGAATCATTTTACTCTGATGTACAAGTCCCAGTATATGGGTTTTACGCAGAAAATGATGATAGGGTAAATGCTGGAATAGAGGAGACTAGCGAGCAAATGCAAGCAAATGACAAAGCCTTTAACTACGAAATTTATGACGGAGTAGGGCATGCATTTATGAGACAGGCTGATACTGACTCGAGTGATGAGCTCGCTCAAGCAGCAAAGGATGCAGCTTTTGAGCGAATGATGAATATTTTATCAGAGTATAAATAATAAACATCTAAAAATAAAAGCACTTCTAGAAATAGAGGTGTTTTTTAGTATTAAATTTATATTAAATTTTGGCTTTATTGTTAAATATTTTTATTTGGGCTGTTATTTTCAACAACATCTTTTATATTTTTTACCACTTCAGCAAGGACATTGGCTTTTTCTAAATACTTTTTTTCATGTATGTGCATTTATTAGTTCAGGAGTAGGGAGTCATTTATATAACTCATCTTCATCTTTATTATATTCCCATTTTGAGGTACTAAATGTTACAGTATCAAATAACCTATCTGAGTAACTTCTTAATTTTCAAAATCAGACCCATGAATCTGCTTGGCTTAAATATTTTCTTTTTCTACATCATAAGTTGAGTTTCTCTCTTAATTCATTCATATCATTGCTACTCGTAGACATAAAGGATATTCAAAAATTACCTATTGGCATTCAAATATCATGATTTTTGTTATCTATATTTGTTTTCTTAGTAATTTTCTCCATGTGATCTATAAGAGAATCTATAGTATCTCATGATAGATCCATTAGATTCATTATAATATCCGTAGTTTGAGGAATATTTATCTGTTTTACATTTGATAGTAAATTGTTGAATTTATCATTTTTCCACCTTGTTTCTATTTTATCATTTTCTTCCAAAGGATATCACATCAACTTTCTATAATAATGATCATCTATTAGAGAAGCGTATGAACTATCAACTACTTCTATATCGTTATTATCTTCTAACCATAATTTAGAGAGAAGATGATATGCTAATAGTGATATTTCTGTATCAGCCATAAAGTTCTTATAAAATATCGTTCTTTGTCTTACATAATATAAAAAATCATATTTATCATTTAAATAATACAATATTGTTTCTAAGTCAAACAAACTAAGAATAAGAGGGAATGGATTATCTCATTCTTGTTCTAATAACATATAAGACTGAATAGATAATCATTTATAATTTTCGGACGTAATTGCAATTATATAACACTCATCTATTTCTTCATGCAAATCTACTTTGTCATTTCATATATAAAAATCAGCATCTTTTGCTAAAATTTCTTTTCTTGATTCTATTCATTGATGATAAGCTGCTTGAATACCATCTGTAAAATCTGAAATAATTTTATTATACTCTCATGCCTGAGCTCTTAAAGATAATTTCTTTGATTTTATTTGGAAACATATAGCTTTATTTCAAATGATAACTAATATATCAATTTCATTATTCGTTGTAGATTTTGAGGATTTTATTTCAATATTTTTATATATATTATCTTCTCAAAATGCTCTTATTAAGCTATTATACACCATATTTTCACTAGTTTGGCCTCTGTTTTTAAGGTATGTTTTCTCATATTTTTTATCATGAGTCATCCAATAGAAAGGACTTTCATATATAGATTCAAATAACAAAAAAATGATAGGAATGATATAGGTATCTTCATTTACTTGAATTATAGGCTTGGATATGAATTCGTTATAGTCTCAAAAATCATTATATAATTCGTTGTTATTTTCTAGTACAAAATTAGGTAACAGTGAATCTAATCCTATTTTTGTGATTTCATCTTTTGTTATTGTAAAACTGTTATATAAATAATCATATATAGGTTGTCATATTCCTTTAGGTCTATTAGAATTGATTTTGTCTTCAAAATACATTCTTAAATCTTTCCATTTACTTGAAATTGTTTCAGTATCAAATCAATGTTCTTCTAATAAATAGTCTTTATCTAAAGCATATTTTTCTTTTAATAAATCCATATATTGAACATCGTATGATCAATCTCAAGCATATATAATACCTTCTGATAATATTTTTCCAGGATCTCATTCTTCATTCCCTTCTCTGAACATAAATAAATTATGTAAATTCTCAAATAGGAAGTAAGTCTTACTTACCATCTCATTAAATTTCTCAACAGATTTTGGATAATCAAGATTCATATCATTTTGAAAAAGAAAGCCAAAAAGCATAGATATTTCTGATGTATTTAATACATTTTGCTTTGCAAAAGAATCATCTGATAAGGCTTTTACTAATCAATGAAAATCTTTGAATGATATATATAAAGCTACATAAATATATCATTTTTCTCGTACTAAAGTTTTTATTTCATGTATTGCCTCGTTATAATTCATCTCTAATACTTATCAAATAAATATAATTATACTAGAAAGCTTTGAATTTCATTTTAAATTTATAATTTTTTTATTTTTAAAGTAATTCTGCAACAAAAAAGACAAGAGCAAAACTCTCGTCTTTTTCATATTCTAAAACTATTTCTTCTCAACTGTTAACTCTCCCGATGCATCCACTCAAATAGTGACTGAATCTCAGGCTTGTACCTCTGAGCTCAGAAGCTTCTGAGAAAGGGGATTGAGCACGACGCTGGTGATAGCTCGCTTCATAGGTCGCGCACCAAACTCTGGGTCGTATCAGACCTCGATAAGTTGCTTTTTGAGGCTCTCATCAAAGCTCACATCAATCTCTTTTTCACGAAGATTTTTCTGTAGTTCTGTTAGCAAGATGTCTGTTATCTCTAAGAGATTATCCTGCGTGAGACTATGAAACGCTACGATATCATCGATACGATTGAGAAACTCTGGCCTGAAAAACTCCTTAAGTTTCTCTTCCTGTATGTTACTCGTCATGATGATAACCGTATTTGCAAAGTTGACTGTACGTCCCTTGCTATCAGTGAGTCGACCATCATCAAGCACTTGCAAGAGGGTATTAAATACATCTGGATGTGCTTTCTCTACTTCATCAAAGAGAATGACAGAGTAGGGTTTGCGTCTCACAGCCTCTGTGAGCTGTCCTCCCTCATCGTGACCAATATATCCTGGAGGAGACCCTATGAGTCTACTCACGGCATGTTTTTCCATATATTCACTCATATCCAGCCTGATGAATGCGTCTCTATCTGAGAAGAGGATTTCTGTAAGCGCTTTGGCTGTTTCAGTCTTTCCGACTCAGGTAGGCCCGAGAAAGAGAAAACTTCCAAGTGGTTTTCCGGCTTCTCACAGGCCAGCTCTCGCTCTACGTATAGCGTTTGAAACAGCGACTATTGCCTTGTCTTGACCCACGACTTGTTTTTTGAGATAGCTTTCAAGCTGGAGGAGCTTTTCTTTTTCTGTTTCTAGGAGTTTTGTAGCTGGGATACCAGTCCATTTCGAGATGATTTCAGCTATATCCTCGCTGCTTACCTTTTCTCTGAGAAATCATTTTCCACTTGCATGCAGCTCTGAGATTTTTTCATTGACCTCTTCAAGCTCCTTTTCTTTTTTTGGAACTTCTGCGTATCTGATACGGGCTACTTCTCAGAGATTTCATTCTCGCTCAAGGTTATTTGCCTCTGATTTGAGCGCATCTATTTCTTCTCTGATATGTTTCATACTGTCTATCATCTCTCGTTCTTTTTTCCACGCGTGGGAGAGAGACTGCGTTGCTTCTTTTTTATCTGCGATTTCTTTTTCTATTTTTTTGAGAGTCTCTTTTGGAGTATCAGATTCTGCTTTTTTTGCTTCGAGCTCTATCTCGAGAGTTCTCAGGTCCTTTTCCAACTTTTCGAGCTCTACCGGTTTTGAGATAGACTTCATTTTCACTGATGCAAGAGCTTCATCCATGAGGTCTATAGCCTTATCAGGAAGTTGTCTGTCTGGGATAAACTTCATAGAGAGCGTCACAGCTGACTCTATTGCGCTATCGGTGATTTTGAGCCCGTGGTGGAGCTCGTATTTTTCTTTGATTCCTCTTAGTATTGCAAGTGTTTCATCTTTACTTGGCTCGTCTACCATAACTTTTGCAAAACGTCTTTCGAGCGCAGAATCCTTTTCTATATATTTTTGGTATTCGTTGAGAGTCGTAGCTCCGATGAGTCTGAGTTGCCCTCTGGCAAGAGCTGGCTTGAGGAGATTTCAAGCATCAGCTTGTCCTTCACTGGCTCCAGCTCCTACAATAGTGTGGAGCTCATCGATAAAGAGAATTACCTGTCCATCAGATTTTTCTACCTCTTTAATAATGGCTTTCAGACGCTCTTCAAAATCTCATCTGTATTTGGCTCCAGCAAGCAGTGATCACATATCGAGCGTAATGAGTCTCTTTCCTATAAGATTTTCAGGGACTTGCTTGTCTGCTATTTTCAGTGCAATTCACTCTATAATGGCTGTTTTCCCAACTCCTGGTTCTCCCACTAAAACTGGATTATTTTTACTTCGTCTTGAGAGTATTTGCAGCGTTCTGCGTATTTCTTCTTCACGACCAATAACCGGATCTATTTTTCAGGCTTTTGCCTGCTCTATGAGATCGATTCCATATTTCCTGAGAGTATTCATCTTATTTTCAGGATCGTTATCTGTTACTTTTTCTCCTGCTCTCATCGTATCTATGACTTCTTTTACTTTTG
>JAHDGX010000026.1:0-12059 GCA_020631575.1 Candidatus Altimarinota bacterium
GGAAAGTTATTCCACCTAATAATAGAAAGTCCTCTCGTAAGCATCAATCTCAAAGTATTTCAAACCATATATCGCTCTTTTTAGTAAAAAAATAATTATATCTAGAAACAAAAAAATCCCAAAAGGGATTTTTACTGTTTTGTTCCTGAGTCTCTTGCTATCAGTATTCAAGGTATACTATCTTGAACATATTTTGCAAGTCATACAATACTTGGAGCAGGTGGTTTTTTTCATTTATTCTTGCTCGCTTCATAAACTTGTTCATGTAAAGCAGATATTCCTCTTGTATATTTTCTTCATACACTCGGTAAGTAATTTTGAGCTCGTTTAGAAAAATCTGTCGCTTCTTTATTTTCGTCTATCGAAAACTGTCATTTAGTAGTGTATATTTCTAGATATGCAAGCATATCCAATAATAGTTCAGTAATACTAGCATGTCTTGCTTTATAACATGATTCTTCACTCACTCATTCTGCAACAGGTGCAATAGCATCAAATCGAGCTTGAAACAGCTCTTTGATCTTTAAGGAGACTTTAGGTTCTGACCAAATATTGTTACCTAAAATTCATACACATAAATCTTCAAATTTAGGAATTTGTTGCATCATATTTGACTCATTATGTCATTCTCATGGTGTTCCACTAATATCAAGCATACATTAAAATTACTTCTAATATATACTATATAATCAAAAAATAAATAAAGTCAAATATTAATATAAACCAGATAGGGTAAAAATAGCTTGTTTGCTTGATAAATAGAAGTTTTTTCATACTATTCTTGCATACTAAAAACAAAAATATGAAAATCTGAATAGATGCTCGGGTCTGTAGTAATGAGAGTTTATATGGGGATTTTGTCTGTGAACTTGTGAGAGAGTTTATAGCTCAAAACTCACAGCATGAAATCATCGTCTATACGACTGAGAATCTCAAACTCAATCCAAAGAAATTTTTTGATACTATTACGGCAAAAAAGATATTTGAGAAAGAAAATTTCTGACTCATGATCTTTTTTGATTCTCATCTTCCCCATGGTTACAAGTGAGAGTATATATTACTTCTTGAATGACTCAAAGAAGTATTTTTCCCAAAATCACAATGGCTACACCGCAAATTAGAAATCAGAAAGTTAAAAAGAGCTATTGAAGGATCAAAAACAGTTATCACTCTTGATGGTCAAACGGCTCTCGAACTCAATGAAAGACTAAATGTAGTAGAAGATAAAATTAGTAAAATTCACTGATTCTTCCCAGAGTATACGCATGCTCTTTCTTCCCCGATTGATATAGATGTAAAACTCCAACATTCACTCAGGTGAGAATATCTCATTTATGATTCATGAAACGAACTCCACAATAATTTTGAAAGGATTCTGAAGACACTCCAAAAACTCAAAGAATCATGAGTTATGCTTTATATCATGATTTTATGTGATGCAACAAGCAAGGACTTAGATATACGATCGAAATCTCTTGAGTACAATGTAGCTGACCAGGTATTATTCCTCTGAGAAGTCTCTAAGGATAAAGAATCAGAGTATTACGGACAATCCTTGTGAGTTATATTCTCGAGTATCTATGAGTCATTTCCTTTTCACTTTAGTAAGGCTCTATCATATAACTGTCATATTTTTGCAAACGATATCCCTGCAAATAGTGAAGTAATGGGAGAAACTATATCTTATCTCGACCCTCTTTCTATATACAACATGCGAGATACTATTACCCAGTATGCTAAAAATCCAAAAGGCACAGACTATAGCTCTGTCCAAAGTAACTTTTCAGCGAAAAAGACTTCAGATGAGCTCTGGAGGGTACTCGGAGAAGAAAAATAGACTTTTATATATCTATCTTTATAATGTTTCTATGTCAAACCTTACGCAAAGAAATATTGAAATTCTTAAAATAATCATCGAAGAATATATAAAAACCGGTGATGTTTTAGGGTCAAAACTCCTTTTAAAAAAGCATGATCTTTGAGTGAGTAGCGCGACGGTAAGAAACGATATGGCAGCTCTTGAATCGCTTGAACTCCTTTATCAGCCATATAACTCTGCAGGGAGACTCCCTACTGCGAAATGACTCAGAGCTTTTGTAAACTATATGATGCAGCAGACTCCTGAATACTTTTTAGAAGAAAAGAATAACTCTTTTTCCTCAGGAAGTATCAGAGATTTTTCAGACTTTGTTCATAATATTGTCTTTAACCTCGCAAAAAACACAAAAGAAATTGCTTTTTTCGTCCTTCCTGAAAAACATGTGAGTGAATACTCTGGAGTATCTCAATTCTTAGAAAGAAACCAAAAACGAATGTGAGATGATGTACTTATGCTCCTAAAAATGCTTGAAGACAAGCCTAACTTTTCTAGTTTCATTTCTAACTTTCCAATTAAAGAGTGAGTAAACATATTTATCGGTGAAGAAAACATACTCCCCTATCTCAAAGACTATACTATCATTCTAAAAGCTGTAGAAATAGATGATTACATATGATATGTCGGTATTATCTGAGGACTCAAGATGAATTACAGCTTCAACATATCAGCTGTAAGAGGAATTATTTAGTGCAAAAGTCTCATAACATACTGAGATAGAGGCTGGGATAAGGTATCATTTACCCTATGTTGAGTATAAGAAACAAGATTTTTAGATAATTCTTTATCTTTTCTTAACCATACAAATGGAACAATAAATTTTCAAAATGGAACCGTATTCCACAGGCTAAAGGATAATTTATTCTCAACTTCTAAATAATCTGTGATTGCGTAACTGTAAAGAACCTTTGGTATCTTGGCAACAAGATATGCATATAAAGCTGCAGTAGTAGGATTTTCAGGTGTAAGTTTTAACATCATTCATACAACTACAATAGATCCATATAACATAATCGTGTTGTTAATAGCTTCTATAAGTCCCGATGCTAATATCACTTTTTCAAAATCTCATAATTCCAATGATTCTATAGCTTCATCACGCTCTTTCTCTGTAATTTCTCAATTCTCAAAACGCGCACTGATATAAGAAGTTAAGTTTTTATATAACTCATCTTTCTTTTCCTCAGCTTTGTCTTTCATTTTATGAAACGCTTCCTGTATATATGGTGGTGTATTCATTTATATTCTTAGTGTACCTAACTTCCTCTCAAACTCTTCTATATCTCAATTATTTTCAATAATCCTGTCACACAAATCTAAACATCTTCAGACGTCTTGGATTCATCACTCTTCTAATTTTTCTACTTCTACAAATTTTTCAAAAGATATGTTTTCTGCTATTTTTCACCTTTTGAGCATTCTATCATAGCGAGTTTTCATATCAGCCTCTATTCAGATAATGACACAATCGGTATGATTTTTCAAATACTCTATTTGCCCTATTTGTCGTGGTCATGATATGATAAGCAGATTGGCCGCGCTATTATTTACAAGAATCTCAGCTAAATATGAATCTCCATAGTTCTTTGCTACTTCTTTTCAGATCTTTATTAGATTTTCTCTTGATTCAGTTACTCCTCTCTCTCTTGCTATCAGTCTTAAGCTCGAGCTTATTCCTCGATGCTCTCATCAAAGCTTGCTTGCTAAAAAATCTCCGGCATAGTCTTTTCAGCTAGAAATTCTACCAATTAAAACAATTACTTTTTTCATATAAGTTCTATCAGCTAAATCATCACTTTGTATTTTTGTTTCTTGGACTTCCTGGGAAGGTATCAGAGTACACACATCAACAGTAATTTTGTCGATAAATATCATGCTGATTGGTATAATCTACACTTCGTTGAAAACCTCCATTTTTTCGGAAGGCTATTTTTAAAAATTCGAGGTTCCTTTTTACAGAGCCTTTTTTTATTTCTTGTTCACTAAGGTCTCAAGCTTGGATCATTTCTTCCTGAGAAATTCAGAGTATATTAGAGGCTTGCTGTCTCTCCTGATCAGTAAGATATTGCTGAGATGTTGTTCGTTTGTCCCACTTTTCTCAAAGTCCAAACATCTTTTCCATATCTTTATGAGGAGAGTTATTAAGACTACTTGTCCATTTTTTGATTCACATTTCTCTTGCGAGCCTTGCTGTTCGTTCAAGACGCATATCATAACACTCAGTACATTTTTCTCAGCGTTCTGGAGTATGTTCTAGACCTTTAATTTTTTTGAAAAAGTTTTTCACGTCATACTCTCATCTTATATAGTCGACTCATTCTATTTCGCATACTCTCACAAAGGCTTGAAAACGTTTTTCTTCCTCAGCTTGTGGCTGTATGTTTGGATCATACCAGTAGGCAATTACTTCATACTCATCTTTGAGGTCCATAAGAGGAACTGTTGCATCTGGGCCGCAGCAGATATGAACAAGAACTTTTTCTTTCTTCTCGAGCACTTGTCTTATAGGCTTATAACTTGTTCTATGAATTCATGTGATATCTGCTGATGTGCTGAGCGCATTCTTGTGTTTTTTTGTTCCGTAACCTGCGTTTGTTTCGAGTCAGAGTTCTGGATAAAGTGTAGCATACTGAGCCATAAGCTTATCTCGAAATACTTTCGCTATGATGCTGGCAGCCCCTATTTCTGGAACTTTTCCATCTCACCCAACGATATAGAGTGGTTTCTGATCCAGCTCATCAAACTCATAATTATCTCTTCCATCTATCACAACTGAGACTTCTGCAAAATCTTGCGGAATTTTTCTTTGAATTTCTACTATCGCTCTTCGCATAGCTTCTCTATTTGCTTGCCGAATATTGATTTCGTCAATAATATAGTTATCTACCACTCATACTCCAAAATATAGCGTTCATTCTCACGCGAGGACTATGATTTCTTCGTATAGCTCATTTCGCTTTTTCTCAGTGAGTTTTTTGGAATCATTTACGAGAGAAATAAACTTTGCAGGTGGTTTATTATTTGAATTCCATGCAAGAGCCGCAGCGACTACAGGTCCACACCAAGGCCCTCTTCCAGCTTCATCGATTCATATCTTTATTTTTGTTCGTTTTCTCTCCACTTTTTTAACATAATTAGCTAAAAACACCTTGATTTTCGCGTCCTATAATATATATTAGGAGTATATTTTCAAGAAAAATCTACTTATGGACGAAATCCGAAATACTATACTCGAGGTCGAGACTCTCAAAGCTAACAAAGAGTTTGATAGAGCAATTGCGCTTTTACAAAAAATGCTAGTAAAGTATTCTGATGATTATAGGCTCTATGAAGAGCTCGCAGATATTTATCTCTATATCTGAGATAATGAAAAAGCATATGCAGCTTTGGATTTTTCTCTGACTCTTAATAGCCAGTCAGCAACTGGAAACTACCTCAAGGGTTTTATACTTCTATGAGAAGATAAGGTTGAGGAATCTATAAAATATCTCGAAAAATCAAACAAACTTTTCTGAAATAATGCTGAAGTTCTTAGGAATCTTGGATGGGCTTACACTATGTCAAATAGACATGATAGAGGAATCACTATACTAAAACGAGCATTAAATATCTCTCCTGAAGACGAGCTAATCACAGAAGATTTAGCAATGGCACTTATTGGAACATGAGATATTAGAGGAGGAAATAGACTTCTGAAAAAAATCTGAAAATCCCCCTCTAACTCATAATTAATCCCTATAGATTGGCTTTCACAAAAAAACAAATTACAGCCAAGACTCTCTGTATCATAGATATAGGGAGTTACAAACTTCGGGTATGTGGTGCAAACTTTAAAAATGGAGAAATTCATATTCTTTGATACCATGAAAAAAGACAAGATATTTCATATTTTGCAAATAATGAGTGTCTTAATCTTCCGTGACTTTGCGAAAATATCTCAGAAGCAATAAAAAAACTTGAGCAATCAAGTGATCTGGTTTTTGATAATATAATAATAAATTATCCTTTCTGAGAGTTATTTCTCTGATGTAAGAGTATAAACTATAAAAGAGATTCCGCTCACAGGGATCTTACTACTCAGGAATTAGAAAAGATCCTTTCAAGTACCGAAAAACTCTGTTTAGATGCTCTGAGTGATGAGTGCGAACGTCTCTATGGAATGGATGCATCACAAATGCAAATTATACTCTCGAGGATTAATAATATATCAATCGATGGTCATCTGTGTGACAAAGTAATCTGAAAACAATGATCTCAAATCAAGATCTCTCTCCTCAATGCATTTATTCCTTCACATAAGTACAAACTGATATCTCAGATCTGAACCGTGCTTCAGAAAAATATTTATCGTATTCTTCCAAGCGAGTACTGTATGACTAAGATTTTTCCTGACAAGAACCTTCTTATTATCAATTTATGAGCCACCCAAACTAGTGTAAGTGTAAAACGTGATGGAGAACTATTAGGTATATCGAAAATACCTATTTGAATAAATGATTTAGTAAATAAAATCTCCAAAAATTCAGATGACACAAAAGCTCATATAATAAACTCTCTGAAATTTGATGATTACCTCGATGAAAAAGTATCCTTTGTAAAAATATGGTGAGACGCACTAGGAATGAGTTTATCAGAACTATTAGGAAGAAAAACATGCCCTAAGAAAATATATATATGAGGGGGAGGTTCAAATAATGAGTTTATAAAGAAATATATCGAGCATTTTGACTTTGCGCGCTATGGTATAAAATCTCTTGGAAAAAGCGAGTTCATACATGAAGATATAAGCTCTATCATCTCAAAGATGAAGAACATAAAAATAGAAGAAATACATAAAATCCCTCTTGAAATATATGTCCTACTCGAAGAAGTTCATACTATTATTTCCCGAGAATGAGATATCTTAAGCTCTAGCCTCAAAAAAGCTATCAAAAAACTCTGATACATATCAAATATATAAAAAACAGATTCATATGAATCTGTTTTTTATATATTATAGGCTTTGATTGTGCTCTGAAACTTTTTCTATAAAAAAGTCTTCAAGTCATCATTTGAGTTTTTTTACCGATTGCCCTTCTACTATGAGATGTCCATAATTAATAATACTAATTCTATCACAAATACTTTCTACATCTGCGAGGATATGAGTATTAAAAAATATAGTTGTTCCTTCCCCTTTAAGCTCTACTAAAAGATCTTTTACCATTTTTCGGCCTATAGGATCAAGCCCACTCATAGGCTCATCAAGAAACAATAATTCTGGCTCGTTTATAATAGATTGAGCGAGTCAGACTCTCTGTAACATCCCTTTTGAATAGCTCTTAAGATACTTATCTCCAGCATTCTCAAGTCCTACTTTTTTAAGAAGTGTATTTACGCGAGCAGTAAGATCGTGTCACTTGAGACCAAAAAAACTCCCATTAAACTCCAAAAATTCTCTTCCAGTGAGATGTTTATAGAGATAGGTATTCTCTGGCATAAAACCGATTCTATTTTTATCATCGATCGTAAGTCCATCTGTTCCAAAAATTTTAATGCTTCCAGATTCAGGAGTAATGAGACCCAAGATAGATTTCATAGTTGTTGTCTTCCCAGCTCCATTAGGTCATAAGAAACCATAAATTTCTCATTTTTTCACTCAAAAACTTACTGAGTGAAGTACTTGTTTTTTAGCAAGTGTTTTATCTACTTTTTGAACTTCGAGTATCATTGTATCTCTATTAAAATTATTATATGAGTATTGTGCTCAAAAGCACTCAAAAGGCAAACAACAGTCTTAAAATAATATTTGACATAAGGAATTAAATCTTTTTAATAAAATAATGAAAAGACCACTTTGATTATCTGAGCTTATGGTATGAATGCAACACGAAATAGACGTTGCAAGTTTTTTAGAGTTAATGGATCATTCTGGTATATCTCATGAAGCAAGAGTAGTTCTAGTCGACAGACTTGCAGAGGTAGATTTTGATATGGTAATAAAGCTGGTGTACAAATACAAAGAATCCCATCATATAGTTATCCATGCTCTCATATCTAAGCTCCCAAGCTTAAAATATGAACGAGTAGAAGATATTCTTAGCGATAATTCAATCGATACATATGTAAGACTTAAGTTATTACTCAAGGTAAAAAAAATACCATGAAAGAAGCTTGAGGAATTTTTAAAAAATACGAATATTCCTTATGAGATTAGGAGAAGATATGCAGAAAAATTACAGGAACAGTTCAATCTAGAAAATTATCTTGATTCTCTCGATATTCATAAGGATAAGCCATATATATGAGACCAATTAAATCAACAGCAATTTAGTAACATGGTGGAAGGATCTCCTCTAGATCTGAATCCACAATTAGTTCCTACTGACAGAACTCTCAATTTTTATTATAGAGAGTGACAATGATCTTTTAAACCACATTTTGAGGTTCTAATATCATTAATTGATGCTCTTGTTTGAAGAAAAACTTTTACATCTTGGAATAAATTTAGACTTATTACTAGGGATCGCACTGACAAAATCATCTGAGGTGTTGCAGCCTCCAAAAGTTATTGATTACAATTCAGAAGTGAAAATGCAATTTTTGCAGATACGATACACATGACTCATGGAACACCTGAAAATGTGCCATGAAGTCATCCGATAGTATGAAAATGACTCTACAGAGATTCTAGTAAACTTAGAAATCATTCATATAGATTATGAGAGTATTCTAGAATACCGTTATTATATGATAGATGATCTCACAAAGCAGAAAAAAGAGATGATTATTGATTATGATTTCCCATCAAAAAAAGTATGTGAGAGGTATGTGATATTGTTGTAAGATCACTTATTCAGGCTGATTCCAGGATAGCTGAAAGTCTCAATAAATAATTTTTACTTCTTCGTACTAGCAAAAAACATTTTTTTAAATCAGGTTCTTTCAGTTTGACCAGAAAGTCAGAGTTTAGGAATCTTTTTTGTATGAGTTTCGTAGCTTGAGAACATATAATCCCAAATAGAAAGAAAAAATCAGTAGTTTGACATAGATTCTGAAATTTTCTGAGAGTGATGAACTTCATGAAATTTTGGAGTCACTATGATTTTTGAAACGAGTCTGTCTAATCTTTTTGGAAGCATAAAGTTCGAGTGATTAAACATCGCAGAAAAATTCAGAACTATTTCAAAGAGTATCACAGACCAGATTGGTGGCCCAAATACAGCAATTACTGATATCTTTGTAAGTACAGACAATATTGCTTCTCCATAATGAAAACGAAGGGCTGTAGTAAAATCCATATCAAGATCACTGTGATGTACACTGTGAAACTTCCAGAGAAATGGGATTTTATGAAAAAGTACATGCTCAAAGTAAATCACTAAATCGAGCAAGAAAAACATGATGATTCAAGCGACAATTTCTGAAACTCATAGGAACGGAAATAATCAATATGAATTTTCTGACATATACAGCACTACTGAGAGCGGAGTAATAATAAATAATATTCTAATAATAAGCGTGTTTATAATAGTCATAGAAAAGTTTTCTCCCCAACGAGTCATTTTACTATCAGTATACCTTCTTGATGCAAAAAAATACTCAGCAGCCCCAAATAATAGGACTCCTGAGATAAAAGCTATGAGATTTATAAGATAGAGTTTTTCTAGCATGGATTTATTTTATATCCATAAGTACATATTCAACTGCATCTAACACTTGGGTATACTGATCTATCTTTTTTTGCGAATATCATTTTCCTAATATCTCTATTCTAAGCTCTCAGATTCTTTCAAGAATTTTATCAGTGTTTAGCTTTGATATTCCTATTTTCTCAATTCGGTTTTTCACAAACATTCTCAAAGACTTTTGGTAATCTGAGACTTCTTTCTTCTCAACATGTTTCATCATCGTTGCAGCAACAACATCTCACTCAACTATATGATCTGCTGGAGCTGGATTTCCATCATTTGGTTCGAGTGTTAGGACATAGAAATCGTAGTCTGTATAGTCTATGTCGCTTGAAAAGTTATTCTCCCAATGTCCTCATACCAATTCTGCCTGAAAAACTTTTCATGTAGAGATAAATGTAAACGGTTCTTTTCTTACTATCCATCACTCATAAAAATCATCTCCCATAGGAGCTGTCAACCCTAAAAATTTAGCATGAAGTGCATATCAAGTTACATCATTAAAAGATGCAGTTGCATATCCAGCGGCATCAGAAGGAGTAGTGATTCCACGAATTTCTTTTCAACCCGTCACATCGACTATGTTATTTTCATAGTCAGTATATCCAGATGAGACCAAAACTGCTCCGAGAAATAATGAACCAAATATTTTTTTCATAGTAATCTTATAAATATATAAAGTAGAAATATCTTACTTAAAACTCTTAAATAAAACTTAGAAGAATCTTAGAGGAAACTAAATTATGGGTATACAACCACTTTTTTATTCATAAATGCTCTCAGCCCCTCTGGTCCATTTTCCTTTCCGTATCATGATTTCTTTGGTCATCCAAATGGAAGATGGGGTTTCGATCCTGCTCCAGCATTTATAAATACCATTCATCCCTCTAGACGATCAGCTATAGTTTTACACTGGTCTACATCATCTCCATACACGCAGGCAGAAAGCGCGAAATCACTATCATTTGCAATGCGAATAGAATCTTCTAGATCTTTTGATTTGATGATGCTTGCCACTGGACCGAATACTTCTTCGTTATAACTCGCTATGCCTTTTTTCACATCAGCAATAACAGTTCCCTCATAGTATTCTCCTCTCTCTCAAGCTTTTTTCCCTCCACAAATGAGTCTTGCTCAATCTGCTATACTTCTTTGAACCTGCTCATCAATCTCTTCGACAAGATCGAGACGTGCCATAGGTGGTATCTGCGTATCGGCTTGCATTGGGTCTCAGAGTTTCATACTTTCCATATATTTTCACATCTCTTGTACGAAATCATCATAATGCTTCTCCATTACTATAAATCTTTTCGATGAGTTACACTTTTGTCCCCCGTTGGCTATTCGACAGGCAACAGCCTCAGCTACCATTTTCTTCGTATCTGCATGATCAGCTAGAACAAAGGCATCGTTTCATCCAAGCTCAAGTACTGATGGTTTGAGGTATTTTCCAGCAAGAGCTCCTACTGCGGATCCCGCTCTTTCTCCACCAGTGAGATTTACTCCTCTCACATGTTTGTGAGAAATAATAAGCTCTGATTGAGACGAGCTCACAAAAAAATTTGTATAAATCCCTTCTGGAAAACCAGCTTTAGTAAAAAAGTCTTCTATTTGCTGAGCACACATAGGTACATTAGAAGCATGTTTATAGAGCTGCGTATTTCCAGCAAGTATATTTGGCACTGCAGCTCTCAAGATCTGATTGTATGGAAAGTTCCATGGTCCCACACCAAATATAACTCCAAGTGGATCATATACGTATTTCCCAGAAGTACCGTTGAGCTCAAACTCTTCATCCCCTATATACGTTTCAAGATTATCTGCAAACCATCTAATAAGATCTCCTGTTCCTTTGAGTCAAGCCTTACTTGCACTGTAAAGCATTCACATTTCTCTTGTTTGGAGCTCAGCGTAAGCATCTAAATCAGCCTCTATAACATCAGCAAGCTTATAAAACATCTGTTTTCTATGTTCAAAAGATGTTTCTCTCCATTCTAGATACGCGCTGTGAGCTTTTTCTATTTTTTCTATTATCTGCTCATCGCTAAGAGTCTCAAACTCTGCATTTATCTCTCAAGTATATGGGTTAATTGAAGTTAGTTTTCACATAATCTATGCTTAAAAAATACATATATATATAGTATGCAGCTGCCTGAATAAATCAATAATTCTAAAGATGAAAAATATATTTGACCCCCACTAAAATCAAGCTAAAATCCTGCCAGTTTATAGTAAATAATATTAAAAAATATGTGTAATAACTTTGAAGATTTTCAAATCGCTAAAATTGATGCTCCAGCTCCTAATTTTGAGCTTCCGTATTATTGTCCTAAAAAAGATGACGAAGGAGTACTTCACCTAGAAGATATGAAAGGAAAATGGGTAGTACTATTTTACTATCCAGCTGATTTTACTTTTGTGTGTCCTACAGAACTCAAGGATATGGCTGATAGTGAAGAGATATTTGAGAATATGGGAGTAGAAGTACTCGCAGCCTCAACTGATACTATTTT
>JAHDGX010000026.1:12159-15253 GCA_020631575.1 Candidatus Altimarinota bacterium
TTTATGACTGCTAACCCTGGGGTTGCTTGTCCTGCAAGATGGAAATCTGGATCTAAAACTCTAACTCCATCAATTAAAATAGCTGGGGAAGTTTGAGAGCAGCTTCAAGATTAAAGTTTAGAGTTATAAAAAGAGCAGTATTACTGCTCTTTTTTATGTTGTTTTGTAGTTTTTTGAATATTTATTTTATATTACTCAGCATTTCAAGTGTTTCAATACATGCATCTGCTACTTCTGTTCCCTTTCATTTGAGATGCTCGAGATAAAAATCTCTCTGTTTTTTATTTTCCATGTCTATAGATACAGGAGTGAGTACTGATGAAAATATTGGCATCTCAAGTTCACTACTAAGCCTCACTATTTGATCCACTACACTCTGAGCTACAAATTCATGACGATAGATTCATCCTCCATAAACAAGCGCTATAGCTATCACTGCTTTATAATTACCTGTTTTATGAAGCATCTTAGCAGTGAGTGGTATTTCCACAGCTCCCGGAACAGTAACAACCTCAATATGTGATTCTGAAACTCAGAGCTCATGCAGTCTACTCAAACAATGTTCTGTTGCGTTTCCTACAAACTCTGCGTTCCATTTTGTTGTTATAATTGCTATTTTTTTCATTATTCTATTTTGTTATAATATCTTTCCATCAGCTGGATAATCGAAATCTAGATCTATAATATGTATTCATGATTTTTTCATTACTTCCTGAAGCTTTGGTTTGAAATCTTCTTTTTTTGAGATTTTATATCATGAGGCTCCAAAACTCTCTGCGAGTTTTATAAAATTCATTTCTCCAAAATCGAGCCCATAATCATCAAATCATCATCCCTGCTGTTTCCACTTAATCATCCCATATGAGCTGTTATTAAGAATCACTATAACAAGATCAAGTTTCATACGTACAGCTGTTTCGAGATCTCAAAGATTCATCACCAGTCCACCATCTCATGTAACGCAGACTACTTTTTTATCTGGATGAAGTCTCTTCGCTTCAATAGCTGAAGCGTATCAGGCTCACATAGTCGCAAGCGCATTATCCAGAAGTATTGTATTAGGTTTTCTAGCTGGGTAGTTTCTTGCAAGCCAGACTTTATAGAGGCCATTATCAAGCGTGAGTATATCATCATCTGCAAGTGATTCACGTAAATCTTTAGCAAGCCTTCGAGGCATCATATACGGGATATCATCTTCTAGAGAAATATTGTCTTTGATTTTTTTCTGATTTACTTCATTAATTTCATAAATCTTCTTAAAATCCCAGTTTGAGTTATCTATCTCTGATTCACACAGTTGCCAAAAGGTATTCCCTATATCTCCTATGATGTCAAGATACGGAGAATATACGTAGTCAAAGTTTGATTTCACAAAGTTAATATTGATAACTGGTTTTCAATTAATCCCCAGTATATCTGTTGGTTTTTCAGCATTATCATATCATACTGAGAGGATGAGATCAGACTCAGCTATCGCGTCATGAATATAATCTCCAGCCGTGAGAGCTGCAGTACCAAGATAGTTTTCCTGTCTCCCAAACACTACTCCCTTCCCCATTTGAGAAGTGAAATATGGAATATTATACTTCTCAATAAATTTTGTAAGGTAGGTTGTAATTCTCTTTCTGTTCGCTCCTGAACCAATAAGAATAATTGGAGCTTTTGAGTTTTCAAGCTCAGATATCAGTTCTGGTATAGCCTTGTAATCAGGTACTGGTCTCCTAATTTTTCGAGTTCCAAGATCTGGAAATGAATACTTCTCCGGAACCTGCTCTGCTGCTATATCTTCTGCAAGTTCTATATGCACTGCTCCTGGTTTTTCGTCCTCTGCAATTCGAAAAGCATTTTCAAGAATATATGGAATCCTCTCTCATGAAACAATGCTTGTTGTAAACTTTGTTACTGGCTTCATCATCCCAACAACATCGATGATTTGGAAGGCTCCTTGTTTTGAGTGATTTTGTGGTTTTTGCCCTGTAATAACTATTACCGGCATTCCCCCAAGCTGAGCGTAGGCAACTCAGGTCATCATATTTGTAGCTCAGGGTCACAGTGTAGCAAGAGCAACACCAGTTTTACCAGTAAGCCTTCCATATGTTGCAGCCATAAATACAGCTGTTTGTTCGTTTCTTGTAAGTATAAGTCTAATCTTCGAGTGCCCAATACTATCGAGTAAATCCAGATTTTCTTCTCCTGGAACTCCATAAATAGTATCCACTCACTTTTGTTCCAATATTTTCACGAATAGGTCTGAGGCTTTCATAATCTATATAATTAATATTTTCAAATATTCTACTGTTAGAAGTATACTCTGCAAGCTTAATTTTCTATTTATACACACAAAAAAATAGCAACATTTTTTCATTTCCAAGGACAAAATTATGCTAGTTTATTTTGTTTGGGTGTTGCTATTATAAAAGATAGTATCGATAGAACTTAAAAGAAAGTTAAAAGCTTACTCAAAAAACTCCAAATATTCTTCATAACCTTCTTCTTCTAAGTTAGCTACTGGCACAAATCTAAGAGCTGCGGAGTTTATACAGTGACGAATCCCTCATAGCTCTTCTGGAGCGTCGTTGAATATATGTCACAAATGAGAATTAGAGCTTGCAGATCGCACCTCAGTTCGTAGTATGAAGAACTTATTGTCTTCTTGAGTAGTAAGATGATCTTCATTTATTCACTTACTAAAACTTGGCCAACCAGTTCCTGAGTCGAACTTATCAAGTGAGCTGTATAATGGGGTCCCGTCTATAATATCGACATAGATTCCAGCTTCCTTGTTATCCCAATATTTATTGTTAAATGCTGGTTCAGTTCCATCCTCTTGAGTGACTTTATACTGAAGAGGAGTAAGTCGCTCTTTTAATGCTTGTTTTCAATATGTCTGCTCATTTATTTCTATTATTCTGTCTTTCCAATTTTCATCTATGAAATCAGTCCTTCCTGATCACTTTTTATAAAGGTTATATCTCAGAGAAGATTTTTTATAGTAATCCTGATGGTATTCTGGAGCATCATAAAATTCTGTAGCCCTCAAGATTTCTGTCACAATTGGATCATCAAATTTTCAGGATTCACTGAGAGCTTGTTT
>JAHDGX010000027.1:0-3819 GCA_020631575.1 Candidatus Altimarinota bacterium
CCAGCTTTCACGCTCACGTTTCAGAGTAAAGCTCTGAGTGCATCTGAAGATCCTATTTGATTCGACATCAATTCTATTTTCAAAAAATATATAATCTAGTATAGTTATTTTACAGTATTTTTAAACTCTATAGATCTATGCTCAACTCAGAAGTCTTTGAAAATATATGAAACAAGAATAGGAAAATTCTGATAGTAACTAAGTATTGGGACTCGAAGACTACTTTGAGCATTTGGGATGAAGCTCAAAAAAAGTACCCAGATAGTATCTATGGGCTCTGAGAAAATAGAATTGAAACAATCAGAGAAAAGGCCCTACCGAGAGCAAACACTCACTTTATATGAAACATACAATCTCAAAAAATTCCTGAAATAGTAAATAACTGTTCAGTTATACATTCACTATCAAGCCTTAAACATGCTAAAAAAATAGAAAATCAAGCAAGTCCTATAGAGTCTTTTATACAGATCAAACTCGATGAAAATAAAGATATTGGAATCAGTGAAGATGAGATTTCAGACTTTTTAGAAGCTTGCAGAGATTTTACATATCTGAAAATAATTTGAATCTCTGGGATGTGAGCATGAGAAGTATTAGAAAATGAAAAACGTGAAGAATTTAGAAAGCTCATTCATATTCGAGATACATATATCCCTCATTGACTCATATCAGCTGGCACTTCACGAGATTATGAAGTAGCTCTTGAAGAATGAATTGATGTTGTGAGGATTGGAAATAAAGCTCTTATTTAAAAAATAGTATGTTCATCCTCTTCATCTCACTGCTCAAGACTGAGAGTCTCAGATCCAGGGAGAGCTTGTCACATAAGAGACTCAAGCTCTCCATACATTCCCGTTACAGCAAAGGTTGCTCTTTCGAGATCTTTCTCTCGTTTTTTCCAATTTTTTTCCATAGCTCTACGCTCAGCATCGATACCAGATTTGAGATTTGCGAACACATCGACCATCATATTCATCTTGGATGAAAACTCCTGACTAGATAAATAGCTATAGAGCATCTCCATTTTTGCATCTTTCCCTTGCATGCTTGTTTCTACTTTTGAGATCGCAAGGAGCTTTTCTCTGAGAATACTTGCCACAGCTAAGAGATACTCGGGAAGACAGACCATAACACCATCAAGCATACCAAAATGAGTGAGTCACTTTGGAAGTACTGTTGTGACAAGTACTGGGATATTTCCAGAGATTTTGAGAGAATCTTCTTTGAGTTTCATAATCCACGCGTCCTGCCAAGACTTAGTATTTTTTGATTCCCAAACTATAACTCAAGACTTTTGACCAAAACTGTTATTTACTGTTTGGATAAGGTCCGCTCCCTTCACTCCAGTTGGAACATCTTCGATAGTATCGATCGGAAACTCACTTATAAGAGCTTGTTTCATATCCTCTTCCTGTATATCTCACTGTATTTGCTGGCTTCCCTGCTCTGCTTTTCGCTTGAGATCATCAATCGTCTTTTTCATCTGTTCTTGCTGTTTAATCATCTCAGCTTCTTTTTTTCGATTTTCTTCCTGAAGTTCTTTCATCTTGGTATCAAGAGCATCTGCCTGCGTCTTTGCCATTTGCTCTTCAAGCTTCTTTTTTTCATTATCAAGTTTTCTTTGCATCTCAAGTTCAGCATTTTTAGAAGCTTCCTCGAGTTCTCTTTGCTTTTTACGCATTTCAAGCTCTTGCTTTCGAAACTCGTCCTCTTTTTTTACTTGTTCTTCAAGACGTTTTTTCATGTCTTCGAGCTCTACAGAGTCCTTCTTTGCTTGTTCGGCCATCTTTTGTTCAGCGTATTCCTGAGCTTTTTTACGCATAGAAGCACGCTCCTTCTCAAACTCAGCTTCAAGCTCAAGACGGTATTTTTCTTCTGATATTTTTCCGAGATCAATCTGCGTTTTACAGCTTGGACACGTAATAGTTTGCGACATAAAAAAAGAGTTCAATATATATTGAACTCTAGTATAGTGATTTACATGCTAGTGAAAAGAATTATTTTTGCAATAATCTAAAAGTATCAAGATATAATTCTAAAATTCTCTCTTCACCTTGAAATATATAATTACCATCATCCGTAATAAGAATAGCTGAAGTCATTACTCCTACATCAGAATCAATTATAATTTGCTTTCACATATATCAAGAAGAAGTAGTTATATCTTTCACCTCTCTTAATTCAGCAAAAAAATTAAAATTCTCTACCTTACTTCTCTCAGCAACAAACTCTTCCATACTCATATCACTCATAATTACTTGAGAAGCATCCAAACCATTATGAGCTTCCGGTCATATTGCAATATAATTTCAAGATATTCTATATATCCAATCGATAGGGTACTCAAACGTTATATTTAAGCCTGGTTCGTCAAAAGTATTATTAACAACTTCTGCTTTTGAAATCCATAAATTGCACCCTAGTGAGTCAATTTCATTACACAATCTATTTTGTTCTAAAATTTTGATATCTACTACATCTCATAAATTTTTAGAGAGTTTTTTATCTAATAAAATATACTCTCAATTTGTATAAACAAGAGGATATTTCTTTTGATCTATTTTAATACACGAAACTGGTCATCATGCAGGATAACAATTTTCATATGTTCACTTCACTATAGTTGCTTCTCAGATATCAGAAAAAGTCTTAGCAGCCATATAAAAAACTTTTGATCTTTGAGAGTAACTTATAGTTACACTATCATAATCACTAAGTATTCCGAAATACTTCGCTCAATTCACATATTTATCCCACCAATTTCAATCTGATCCACTTTCATAAGTATCCATTGAGATTGCTTGTGATATCATTTTTAGAGCCTCTACTTCTGTCACAAAGTCATCTGGACGAAAATTATCATTTCAAGCAATAAATCATGCTGCATATGCAGCTTCAGCATATTTACAGCCCCAGTCCGTATCTGTTAAATCCTGAAAAATTCATTCACAAATATTTAAAAACTCCCTTCAAGAAAGATTCATCATAACTTTAAGCATCTCACGACGAGTAATATTGGAGTCAAGATGATACTCATCACTATTTGTAATAATTCATTTATCTGCTAAAAATTCAGCAGCTCTAGTATCTCAGTTTGTATCAGCAAATATTTGTGATATAAAAAATATAGGTATCAGTATGAATAAAAATATTTTTCTCATAAAAAGAGTTTAATAAAATATTAAACTCTAATATAATGATCTTACAGGATATAAGAAATCTATTTCCTTGAAAACAGGCCTTTTTTCTTTGTTGGAGTTATGACTAAATGTGGTCCTCTAATAATATAATACATAGCAGCAAAGTGATATGCTATGATAACTGCAATCGCAATAAAAAAGCTATAACTACAAACAGGGAGATATAAAAGAGAGACAAATATAGTTAAAAGCACTGGGCTCATCCAGAGTATCCCAGAAAATACTTGAATAAACACACTATTTTTCATCATCTCTTCTCCAACAAATTCATATGAGTACTCTTTTCATGAATCTGCATCTACAAAATTTCTATTTTTTGAAATTCTCTGGAAGTTTATAGCTTTATACACTGACCAATAATTTACGAGCTGCGACTTTTTTGCTGACATATTTGATATCTAAAAAATAATATCTTCAAGTATCTCATATATTTGTGGGAAACGGAAATATTTCACGTTGACCATAGGCTTTTTCTCTAGATAACTATATCTATTACGCGAATCATAATTCCTCGTTGTCATTGCCAATTGTCTTCTGCTATTTCGCATACGAGATCGCAGCTTTGAAGTCATCGAATATCATCATAATATTCTCACATACCAAAGGCAAACATCTTAAA
>JAHDGX010000027.1:3919-14921 GCA_020631575.1 Candidatus Altimarinota bacterium
GGCCCTATGAGAAACCCAAATATATCTCCATCTAGATCTTCTGACATCTTGTCCTCTATCAGAAAACGCAGTCCATTACTGCGAGACTTCTTAATTTGCCTGAGTCACTGCTGCACGATGATACGGTTTTCGTCTACTAACATCATACAATCAGCCACAGTTCCAAGTGCAACTATATCACTACACTCATACATGTATTCTCGGTACTGCTTCTCTGGGAAATAGAGCTTTGCAAGAGCGCACACAAGCTTATAAGCCACACCTACACCAGCAAGACCTGGAAATGGATAGTTACAATCTGGCCGAGCAGGATTCACAAATGCGATAGCATCTTCTGGCATCACTTCTCACACACTGTGATGATCTGTTATAATGATATCAAGTCATTTTTTCTTTGCATCTGAGACAATCTGTGCGTCTCGAGATCAACAATCTACCGTTATAAGAAGTGCTACTCCGAGCTGCAATGCTTCGTCTACAAACTTTGTTTTGAGTCAGTATCCATCATCTACTCTATGAGGGAGTCTGTAGGATACTTGCATACCAAGCTTTTTAAGCATGTGCATCATAAGCGCAGTAGAGCTCACTCCATCAACATCATAGTCTCAAAATATCATGACTTTTTCTTTTTGCTCTTTGGCCGCTCTGATCCTTGCAACAGCTTTTTCCATATCTTTCATCAGATATGGATCATAAATATCATCAAGAGTCTTTTCTAGAATACCTGGATCATCTGCAAATCTCTCAGATAAAACATCTGAAATATCCTTTTCTACAAGGTTTTCATCGTATATAATATTTTGTCATTTGAGACTCAAGATTGATTGCATTTTCACTGTAACAAGCTAAAAATATATACCTATTATGAATAGAAATCTTAAAACTCAAAAGGAAAAATAAAACTTTACTTTCTCACTATTTATTTATACTTAGGAAGCTTAAAATGCAGTCGTAGCTCAGTTGGAAGACAAGTTTCTCGTGCGATAAGCGTAGCGAATCACAAGGAAAGTTGAAACGTACAAGAAATAAAAATCTTTTCTTTAGAAAATACAGCTATTAAAAAGACACGCAGTCGTAGCTCAGTTGGAAGAGCGCACCCCTGCGAAGGGTGAGGCCACAGGTTCGATCCCTGTCGATTGCACCACGCACCCGTAGCTCAACTGGATAGAGTAGTGGTCTTCGAAGCCATTGGTTATAGGTTCGAATCCTATCGGGTGTACCATATAAAAAATAAAAAGCTCTTAGAAAATCTAAGAGCTTTTTTACTAAATATTTATTAATCTACATATATGTATCACTTGATAGTTCTATCACTGATTGGAACTTTACGAGTAGTTACCTCTCAAAGTCTCCTATAGTTCATATCTGAAACGATAATATGAGTCGGAGTCATATCAATAACGATACCTACGTGTCCATAATATGGATTATATCATCTTCCCTCGAATTGTACTATAGCCCCAATAGTTGGACGCGTACCTGTTGCATGTCATTTTGCTCTCGCATTTGCCATCCACCTATTTGCGTTTCATCTCCAGTTAACATTTTTATATGATGCAACATACCATGTACAATTCCCCCATACTCCTGAAAATGGTTTTCTCCATACAAGGTTGTATGCTCATGAGGTATTCACATATTCACTTTGAGCTCTCCCTGCAAAACTGTATCATGATGCTTTCTTTGTAGTTGTTGTTTTTGCTGCGTAAGTCTTTTTTGGTACTACTACTGGTTTTGGTTGTTCTTTTTCTGCTCCAGGAATTATGATAGTATCTCCAATTTTTAAATCATTTGCAGTAAGGAGGAGGTTTTGTCTCATGATGTCTTCTGAATCGACTTCGTATTTTCCCGCAAGTCCTCCAAGAGTTTCTCCTGACTTCACGGTATGTATCAGGCCAGAAACTGGTGGGACTTTGATAGTGTCTCATGGTTGAATCACATGATTTGATTCAAAATTATTTGCCCAATAAATAGAGTTTCTTGTGATGTTGAACTTCCCTGCGATTCTTGCAACACTATCCCCAGATTGAACCGTGTATTCTATGATTTCTTTTGTACCTGAGACATCTCTCTTATCTTCATCAAGAGCTGCGTTTACATAAAGAAATGAATCTTTTGATTGTATAAATACATCTCCATCTCAAAGAGTATTATCCTCGCCAAAATATGACGATATAATACTTGATTCATCAATATCACCCCTATAAAACTCTGTTACAGAAGTATTATTTACAAAGCTTGCGAAGCTTGGATAAATAGGTAGCAGAAAAATGGTAATAATTGAAACTATTACTAATCCTGTTTTCCCTGTTTTTTTAGTTCCAGCATACAAGTTATGCTGCAATACTCTTGAATGACGCTCAATACGAGCTCTTAAATTTATTTTAGATCCCAAAAGTGTATTTTAGAAATTATACATCACATATCATCTGACTCTGAGTATAGTATCTTCTTATCTCTTAAATTCGTCTTAAATAACTAGTAATAGTATATCAAAAAAATAGTATAATGTATATACTATTTAATAGACGTTACCTCTAGTTGTGTTATAGATGGTCTGAAACCAGTATTTTTCATGTATCTCTTTTTAGATTTCATTTTAAATACTCTAATTTTTTCTCCCTTTTTTTGATCAAGTACTTTAAACTCAACCTTTGATCCCTCAACTGTTGGAGTTCCTACTTTTGTTTCTTTCCCTTCTAAATCAGAAATAAGAAGAGCCTGCGCTGACATTTTTTTACCAACTTCAACATCTTGTTTTTTTACTTCGATGATATCACCTTTTTGAACCATAAACTGGTTCCCTCCAAGTTCTACTACTGCGAGCATACGTAATAATTATTATATAAATACAAAGTTTTTTCCGAAAAACCGAAAAAATAAATCCCTAATTTACTTATTTCTTCTGTCTTTTCTGGCCTGCATGCCGTCAAAACCTAGTATGTTTGCTATATTGTTTGCATCTTCGCTTTCGCTCGATGTAACTTTCCTTCCGAGTCGCTTCGCTCATCGCAAGAGAAATTTAATGGTTGGGATGGTAGGGATCGAACCTACGCATGGAGGAGTCAAAGTCCCCTGCCTTACCACTTGGCTACATCCCAAGATTTTTTAAGCCTCGTTATTATATAAATCAGTGAGAAAAGTCAAAATTATTTTGATGTTTTTTTTGTTTTCACTATGCTATTACTCGCAAATAATTATCTAAAAATATCTATTATGATGAAACTCCTCGGTCTTATAATGAAACGACCTTCAGATTCACAAATACGAATCTCTAAAATCGTACTTGGAATCATGCTTATACTTACAGGTATAGTAGCCTTTAGAGTACAAAATCTCTCTTTAGAAGATAGTATTTTCGGTATAGCACTTACTGGAGACACAAAACTTTATGTTTCGTATGCTATTATAGCCCTATGAGCAATCCCACTCGTACTTTGAGGGCTTGATATCAATGTACTCTCAAGAGGAAGAACGAGAATACTACAAATACTCTTTGCAATAATTCTCTTCATCATATCTGGAATGTTCGTAGAAACGGCAAATCTTTGAGTCGATATATTTTACTTTCTCCTTGGTCTCGCAGTATTTTTCGCTGGAATTACAGGAAAAGCAATCACTAAAAAATGACTCAAAGCAGGGCAAAAAATTACAAAAATTAGAGTGTAAAACACTATGTTCTACAAAAAAAGAGACTACAAAAATGTAGTCTCTTTTTTTATAACTTTTTAAACAGGAGTTTAAATACCTTTTCTTGAAATCTTGCCATCTCAGGGCTTTCAATAATAATTGCTGTTTCTTTATTAAAATCTATTAGAGAAAGTTTATCTCCATAAATGGTAAACATGATATTATCATCTAACATAATATCTTTGGAATTGACTACTTTTTCTTCTCGCTCGAGCTTTCTTTTCTTTTGCTTATATGCTCACTCTGATAAAATTAAACTTCTTTGTATTCAAAGAGAATCTCTTTTAGTGAGGTAATCTCGAGGTTGAAACTCCGATTTAATCCGTTTATCATCTATCTCACTCGTAATTCTTAAAAACTCTCAGTCTCTTCAAAGTGTAGATAAAAGATCATAATACGTATTTTCGATAGCTTTTTTCCCTTTTCAGAAAACTATATTGGTCTGATTTTCAGAGTTTTTATATTTTTCCGTTAATTCATCCAATACATGAAAGGTATTTTTTTGAAGTTCTTCATATTCTAGCTTCAGTACTTCTGGACTGGCTGGAGAATACTGCTTTCTTTTTCATTTTTGAATTACAAATATAAATCCTCTATCAAGTAAAACTGGAAGAGTTCTATATATTTGCACTCTCTGTAAACCCGTGAGCTCTGTAATCTGACTCATACTACTCGTTCCCGTCTCTAGTAAAGCAATATATATCTTAGATGCATGATCCGGAAGCCCTAATTGTGAGAGAATATGAATATATTTCTTCATAAGTTACAATTTGTTATATTTTATTTTTCATAATCTTTTACTTACAAACAATAACTTATTTACTTCTAAAAATCAATTTTGTTACAAAATATAATAATTTTATGATAATTCTTGATAAGTATTTACAATTCATTTAATTATTTTTTAAGATATTTACTATTAACTTAAATGCAACTCCTATAATATCAGGAATGAGTGAATGAAGTATTGAACTATTACTTGATTCTCATGATCATCATGAAGACGCTTATGCTAAATGAAAACTTGTAGGAAAATATCGAGTTTACGAAAGTGCCGGTATTATATTAAAAAAATTATATGACCTAAAAACAACTGATCACCCATTAAATAAAGGAACTCTAACATTTAATGCCTCTAGAGATAGACAAACTCCTGGAAATCCACGATGCTTCTGAAAAATTAATATACTCTGAGTAAGTCAACAAGTAGTAGAAGATATTAAAAATTTAGTTATAGAAACCCTAAAATTAGATAAAAATGAGATTATTATTAAATAATTATTTTAATGAAATTTATAAACCCCTCTCATAATTTACAAGATGATCTTCATAACCTATGACATACATATAGTGATTTAGCTACTCATCAAAGAGAACAGTGAAGATACCTTCCACTTATCATCACTGGTAAATCATGAACAGGAAAAGATACCGTATGGCAAGCAACTCAAAAAATATTAGAAGAAGATTTTTGATTAGATTTTCCATATTCTCGAAGTAGATACCTCACACGAGATATGCGTCCATGAGAGGATGATAGTCACCTCAATTTTATATCGGAAAAAGACTTTCAAGAAAGACAGTTTGTATCAAGCTATAGATTTGCTGAGAATTTATATGGCTTAGATTTTCCGTGAACTCAAGATGAGTTAAGCTCTCAAAATATAGCAATTATGAACTCATACCCTGATGAAATAACCAGAATATTTGATATGTTTTTTTCTACTACCTCTGAATGAAATCTCCCAGCATTAATAATATCTCTAACCTTAGATTTCTGAAAATATCATGATTTTCTACATAAAAGGTGATGAGAAAAAAAAGATATAGAAAGAAGATTAAATGAAGCCTCACGCATAAACACGGTCTGAGAAATGTACAAACGGCTATCGAGATATAAGCATTATAATCACTCTATAACTGTTGAGCCTTCTGATGATGAATCTAAAAATCAAGAGAATTTTAATAGGAATGTTATAGATACTGTAAACACAACATTAAGACATATACAAAAATATCTAGAAATGAGCTCTACAGAAATACATGCTGAAAGAGTATATTTTCATCAAAGACACAGAGATGGTAGACCATAATAAAAACAGCCGAGAGGCTGTTTTTATTTTACAGATTCCATAGCTCAAAATACTCAAATTAAGAATACATCATCACTTGATAAGTCAGGAACATGATAAGAATCTCTGGAAGAACTGTTTAAGATGCGATAAGAAATATCATATTTCATTTTGAGATAATGATTTCATACAGCTCATCAAACAGCAATTCAAGCCGTGAGCAGAAGAGCTAATACTCTTTGTTTATAGAGTGAAGTAGTTATAAGAGAGGAAGCCTCTCTTCATGTTAAAATATCTGTTCAACCAATATTAGATTCATGTTCTAAATCTCTTGGCATACAGATATTTTATTCGACTTCCTTTGGAGCTTCATTTTGCTGAAGATCACGACTTGGTTCGTAAAAATCAAGCTTATCTTCTCCTATCTTATCTATTATATAATCGATAAGATCTTCTTTTTTTACTTCTTCCTGGGTTCCTGCTGGTATGTTTCGTACTTGGAATATACCATTTCTTGCTTCCATAAGTCCTACGAGCACTACATAGGTTGATCCTATCCTCTGAGCTTTAAGCATTTGCTCTTTGATTGATGGGGTTCCAAGTGAAGCCATAGTATTGATCCCCTTTGCTCTTGCTTCAAGTGAAAGTGGAAATACTACTCGCTTTGCTTCATCTCAGAGTTGCACAAAATAGAGATCAATTTGATCTTTGTTTTTAATCGATACATGACGTGATTTGAGATCATCGATAATATGGCCAATATCGAGAGAAAATCCTGCTGCAGGATAGGGTTTTGGACTTCCAATAAGGGTCGCAAGTGTATTATATCTTCCTCCGGTGGCTATGACAGTTCATTCACTATCATCAATTTGCCAGATACTATTTGTATAAAATCCTTCAGAAAAGAAAAGAGTATGATCTTCTACGTACTCGATTCATAGATCATCAAGATACATCTTAAATGTTTCATGATGTTTTTTAGAGTCTTTCTTTAAAAATTTAATAATTGATGGAGCGCTCCCAGCTAAAATTCTATCGTCTTCATCTTCTGAGAAAAACGGAGCGAGCTTATTTGTCTTATAAGCTTCTGCAGTTTCTGGAGACATAACACCGACTTTATTTTCAAAAAAACTTTCAAGTTCTTCATAGTATTTATCCATTTCTTTCTGAGCACCGTATGAGTTAATACGAACTTTAAGTCATTCTCCAAGACCTATTTTTTGCATGGCAGTATGTATCATATAGATATTCTGCGCATCTATTATTGGATCAGATTCTCCAATTATTTCTCCTCAAATAACATACTGCTCTTTTCTTGCTCTTGATTGACGAAAACATCTCTCCATATAATAGTAGTAGACTGGTTGTAGCTCTTCAAATACTTCATTTTCTACATATGCTCTCATAATACCGACTGTTGCTGATGGAAGAAGAGAGACATCAATATCTTCACTATTTTGAAAATGATAAAGCCCGTATTTATTTGAATTCTCTGGATATATTTTTCGTAGTAGAGAGGTCTCTTCCATAAATGGAGTGGAAATACGTCTGAAACCGTTCTTTCGAAACTCATGACGAAACACTTTTTTTAAAAAAGTAAGATACTTATGATCTTCCGGAAACATGTCACGGGTTCCATCAAGCCTAGGTTCAATTGTATTTTCCATAAAATATATCCGAAATTTATTTGCTATAATGCTCTTAGTATAGCATTTTTTTCGATCTTTTCAAAGTTGTTTTCTCATCTTTTTAACATATAGTGTGAATAATTATTATATTTTAAAACTCACAAAATGTTGGAGATAAATACTCTTATATTTGAATATTTTAGCAATTTTAGAAATATTTCAGGAATTTGAATTTTAGCTGACTTTCCTATCTTCTTTCTCCCTGTTTTTCTTGTTTTTATGTGGTTATATTACACCTTTAACTCAAAAGATACAGATTATAGATGAGAGCTTATGCATATATTTTATGCCTGCGTAGTTGGTATTCTCTTCTCATATATCATTAAGCAATTTGTAGACATACAACGACCTGATATATATGTAAGTCAGACTCAAAACCTTATTATGAGCACGATTCCAGCAAAAAGCTTTCCTTCAGACCATGCAACGGTGAGTTTTGCTTTTACTACTGCCCTACTATTCACAAGCTTTAAGCGTATCTGATACATCTTCTTCCCCTTTGTTATAATTATGAACATTTCTCGAATCATCGTATGAGTCCATTGGCCACTAGATATTATAGCGGGGGCATGTACCTGAATTCTAGCAAGCTACATATTTTTTCACTTTCTCAGGAAAGGAAAACTTGTAAAAAAGCTAGATTTACTGATAATACAAATAATGAAAACTCTGCGACTTTATTAAAAATATGTCTCACATGAAGAAAAAAATAATATTTACTGGATGAGGAACTGGATGACACATCACTCCTATAACAAGCCTATATAACTATCTCGACGGTACAAAAAATCATGATTATATGTGGCTATGAGAAAGAAACTCTCTTGAAGAGGATCAAGCTGATAAACTCGGGATTGAGTTTCATGATATATCTGCTGGGAAAATACGTAGGTATTTTGACATGAGAAACTTTTACGAACCACTTAAGAATCTTACTTGAATATTTGAATCACTCTACTACATACTCAAATACAAATGAGACATCATGTTCTCTAAAGGATGATTTGTATCTGTTCCAGCATGTATTGCTGGTTTCATTCTTAGGAAAAAAATCTACATACATGAATCAGACTCAGTTATGGGTCTTGCAAATAAAATTACATCTAAATTTGCGACGAAAGTATTCTACTCATTCCCAAACGAAAAATGAGGAAAACATATTCACAGCTGACCAATTGTAAATCCTGAGATGCTCGACGGAGTAAAAAGTATTAGTAAAAGTGAAAATGAGAATCTCAATGTTTTAGTTATTGCTTGAAGTCAAGGGTCTCAAAAGATATTTGAAGCTCTCCTCCAACTTCTTCCTGATTGTAAAGATATACAGTTCCATGTAGTACTTGGAACAAACTCAGATGAAGAGCTTAAGACAAGTCTGTGAAACTATGGAAATGTAAAAACATATTGATACATACCACAAAAAGAGCTCGTAAAACTTTATATCACATGTGATATTGCTATTAGTAGAGGAAGCTCGACTCTCTGGGAGCTCTTCTATTTTGGTCTGCATACTATCATAATCCCTCTCAAAGCTACTGGAGGAAATCATCAATATCACAACGGAAAGTACTTCAACGAACAATATGGAAGTGACCTCCTCGATGAAGATGAGAATCTCTCACTAGAAATATTTCGTAAACTCCAAGATTATAAAGAGCTCCGAAAGACTGGCCTGAATCTAGACTGATACCTCGATGGACTTAACACTATTAGTAAAGAGTTATATTAATTCAATTTTTTAATTAATAAATAAGAATATAATTTATCTCAAATGGTTGGGTCGTAGAAGTTTATTCATTTACTTTTTGATAGTTCTACACATTTTCAACTACTAGACCACAAATAAATATCTTTTGCCGTATCGACGAAAGTCATCCCTCGAGAGAAACCAGTCTGCCAATTTCTAAATCATAAAAATAAAGCTTCTAAAAATAAATATTTTTGATTTTTATCTCAAGGGAGAGCATTTATAACAAATTCCCAATTGGGAATATTGTGATCCTTTTCAAATGATCATTTAGGATAAAAGTTTCCTACTCTTGAGTCCAACAATCAACCCCCTTCAGGAACTATGCTAAAAGTTTCTCAAGCTAGAGTTATTCAGTTAGGATTTCAGAAAATGAGCTTTCGATTCTCTTGGAACCATTGATTCCATGCATTAGATTGAAATCATTCAACAATACTATCCAATCACTTACCAAGACGTGAATACAAAGGATGATTCTCTGCTTGTACATCTAATATTTGTTTGGTTACTTCTTGTGTTTCAACTTTATATATATCTTCTTTGGGCTTACCAAGACGAACAAAATCTCCAGCGCTATACCAAACTCATTCTTGTTCAAGGTACCCTGCTGGAACTTGATCTATATGATTAACTAGCCTCACCACCATACTTATATAATTTAATTAGAGCATTCACATATATAGTATAATATAATAAGAAATTATGCAAAAATATAGAAACTTAATTTTGCTCTAAAAAAGAGTAGCTCTGACAAGCTCTTTTTTTTGCGATTGGGAAATAAGTATATTACACTATATGAAATGACCTATTTTTCAATAATAATCTATGACGCAAAAAATCGAACAGTTCCTTGATAATATCCAAATGCAAAGCACCATTGGAAAGCTCCTACTTCCCGTATTATTTCTATTCCTCATTGTTATGAGCGTTATATACTTTAGTGGTTGATGAGCTCATGTAGCTCTCCCACTTGTGATTGCTGCTATGCTCGCTTTTTATCTCGCTATAAACATTTGAGCAAACGATGTGGCAAACAATATGGGTCCTGCAGTTGGGGCGAAAGCTATCACTATCGGATGAGCTATCATTATTGCGGCAATATTTGAAGCTGGATGAGCTATTATTGCTGGTGGAGATGTTGTAAACACGATTAAAGGATGAATCATCGACGCATCAAGTATCACTGATCCAGCAATATTTGTTTCTATTATGCTGGCAACACTTCTCGGTTCAGCAGTCTGGATAAATATTGCAACCTATACCAAGTCCCCCGTATCCGCAACCCACTCGGTGATAGGATGACTTGTTTGAGCAGGTATTATTGCTCTCGGTGTAGATGTCATTCAGTGGGAAAAGATAGGACAAATCGTAGCGAGTTGGGTAATCTCTCCTGTCCTATGAGGTTCTATTGCTGCTTTTCTGCTCTGGAGTATAGATACAACTATCATGAAAAGAGAGTCTCGTCACGATGCAGCTCAAAGATGGGTCCCTGTATACGTTGCGATCATGAGTGGGGCATTCTCAAGTTACCTCCTTCTCAAAGGACTCAAAAAAATAATTCATATGGAATCTCTCCAAGCATACATAGCATGAGCAATGATTGCCTGCATTACTTATCTTATAGTAAGAAGGCTTCTCATAAGATATGATGGAATGTTTAAAAATTCTAAAAAATCAATAAATAGACTCTTTAATCTCCCTCTTGTATTTTCAGCTGCTCTGCTTTCTTTTGCTCACGGAGCAAATGATGTTGCTAATGCGATTGGACCTTTTGCAGCTATATACGAAACAGTATCATCATGAGATAT
>JAHDGX010000028.1 GCA_020631575.1 Candidatus Altimarinota bacterium
AGAAGAAGAAGAAGAAGAAGAAGAAGAAGAAGAAGAAGATGATGATGATGATGATAAGTTAGTATCAGTTAATGTAGTCTCGTCGTTTACAAACTCATCACTTCAAGTAGGCACAACTCATAATCATCCTGTTACCTCAATATCAAAAGCAATCCCTTCAAAGTTTTGAAATCAAAGAAATGAATTATAAGCATACCCTCGTAGTTCTCCATCAGAAACACAATAATATACAAAAGTATCACTATCATAGTCAAAGTCCATATATCAAAAACTTGAACTCCATGAATATCCTCATAACTTATATCCGTATCATGTCGGGCAGGCAGGAGTTGAACCTGTGATTCTAACATTTTCTGATTCATTTGTCGACCAGTCAAATTCAAAATATCACAACATTGAGTCATAATAATATCATTCAAAGTAGTTTCAAATAATTGAAGAGTTGTTTCATTTATTTATATAATAAGCTCCTGACCCCGAAGGTCTTGGATAATATTCTGTTGATATAACCGAACTACTTGATCATAATCCTGTCGAATTTTGGGAAACAAAAGTATGTGATGTTGAATCTACAGCATATGCATATCATAAAAGTACTGTAAACATCAATAAAAAAGAAAGGGCAAGATATTTTTGTATCATTTGTTTCATCATAATCTAAAGATAGCTATACTTCAAAATATAGTGTATATAATGTAGTATAGTTTAAAAAACAAAAAATCTATATTTTAATCATAATATATATTGTCTATTATTTTAAAACTATTGTAACTAATGCTTATGAATGCATACTCTCGATCAATCCCTGCCTTTACGCTTGTTGAAATTGTAGTGACTGCCACTATTCTTGTAATACTCACATCAATATGATTTTATAGCTATACAAAAAATATTTCTGATGCCCGAGATAGCGCAAGAGTCACTGACATATCAGCTTTATCCTCTCAACTGAGTCTCTATAAAAGAGAACGTTGAGCATATCCTCATCCTTGAGATAGGATTAATCTCACTAATTGAAGTGTAAATGTAGCACTTCAATGAAGAATGAACCAAAATGTTTCACTTTCCACAGCAACTATCCTCCCCTCAGATCCTGAGCTTGATATACCCTATTTTTATGGAACAACTAGCAACAGACAAGAATTTCAAATAGCAGCAAGTATGGAAAATAGTGAGAGTCCTTTTACTTATCTCAAGGGGGATTATAAAAGTATAGCACGAACTATCCTCCCAAATATTCTTATGGCAACGGATTGAAGCAGCGATATAGATGTAGCTTCAAATGGGAGTCTATTTTTGTTTCAAAATTGATTCAATACTCTTCCTTATGACTTTGTAACTGGGGAGCCATTTTCAGATGGCACATCGTTAACAGGTATGCTAGATAATGTTTCCAGTGACTATTGGCAAAATACAGACTATAGAAGTTGTAGTGAAATAGAATTAGCTGGAAAAAACATCACAGCTAGTGGTTCATCTGATACATACGAAACTCTTGATACAAATGGTGAACTTCAACCAACTATTTGTAATGGTATATTATAATATCTAAAAAAAATCCCTACAAATAGATAAAATGATAGATATTTGACATTTTTTTAATTTATTTTTGACATAACTTTAAAAGTATATTATTATTTATTTACAAGATATTTAATTAAATTGTAAATAATGTCTGAAGAACAAAAACCAAAATTAAATCTTAAAGCTTTAGATAGCTCTAAACCTACTGAAAGTGAGGATACTACTAATCCTACAACTGTAGAAAATACTGTTACATCTGAAAAAAAAGAAGAAGGCAAAGTTAGTGAAATAAATCTCGAAAAATCTCCTTCCGAAGAAGTTGATAATCAAAAAGAGAAAAAATCATTTAAAATTTCCTTTTCTGATATCAAAAAAAAACCTATTGAGAAAACAAAAGATGAACCCATTAGTGAAAAAGATTCTGGTATTAAAACTGGACAAGATCAGATTACAGCATCATGAGCTATAGGTACTGATGTTGTAAAGGATGAACTTTTAGGAGATGAAAAAATAGAACAAGGTAAAATAGAAAATGAAAGTGCTCACACAAAAGAAAGCACTGCTCATCAGACTCAGAAAACAAAAATAGAAACTCTCAATAGTGTCGTTCCTAATGCAATGGAGGGAAATGTTAAAGACGATAAAATAGAAGAGAAAAGAGAGAATAAAGATAAACTTGTAATGGAAAATGCTGCAAAAGCACAAGGTATAATGCAAGAAAAAGAGCTCGAGAATAAAAAGAAAAGAAAAGGCTTTCTATCTCTATTTTCACGGTGAAAGAAGAAAATCTCTCAGAAAGAGACTAGTAATAATGATACTCTCGCTCTAGAAGATGAATCCCAAGAACACGAAGTTGGTATAATAGAGACAGTAAAAGAAAAAATTCACTTTGAAAATTATGAGTCTCATTTTAAACAAGAGTCATCTAATTTTCTTAAAAAGTTTCAAAAGTTCAAATATACTCCTAAGACAAGAATCTGACTTATTATTGGTCTTATAAGTATAACCTGTATAATCATATGAGGTCTTATGATTTTCATGCCAGACAAACACTCTCCTGCTATTTACAAGGCAAGTATTGTGCAAATACTCTGAAATACTCCTGAGGATATTTGAGAAATCGATACTATAAAAATACCTAAGAATACAGATATAGTCCCTATTAATAAAGAGATTCAAGAAGAAAAAATTTGAGAAAAAAACCGACCAAATACTCAAGAAAAAAAAGAAAGATCTAAAGAGAAGCTAAGAGAACATCTCTTAAATAAATATTCTTCTTAAAGAAATAAAATAAACACCTAACCTTGGGTGTTTATTTTATTTCAGCACAAGTATTATTATAAGCAAGTAACATTTCTGTTATAAAGATTTTTTTTATGCTAAAATGTATTATAGATTGTTTTATAATTACAGAAAATGCCAGATATTGATAAAAGAGAGGCTATACTTGAAATGCCGTTAAAGAAAAATGTAGGAGATGTAGTAAGCTATGTATGAGGAGTCTTTAAGCAAGCAATAGAATTTTGAGCTTCAGATATACACATTGAACCAATGGAACACTATATGCTTATTAGGTTTCGTCAAGATGGAGATTTTCATCTTATTGATAAAGTTTGAAGAGAGAATATTTCTGCGATAGTAACGAGACTCAAAGTACTTTCAAAAATTAAAATTGATGAAAATAAAAAGCCTCAAGATGGGAAAATAGTATTCCACGATGATGTATCAGACAAAAATATTGATATTCGTCTCTCTACTCTTCCAACAAACTATTGAGAAAAAGTGGTTATGCGTATACTCAAACAAGATGATAACCTAACCAATATTGAAGCGCTAGGACTCATCGATGTAAACCTCGAAAAAGTACGAGAGGCTCTGAAGAGTAAGTACGGTATTATGCTTGTTGCTGGTCCGACTGGTTCAGGTAAATCTACAACTCTTTTTGGAATACTTAAGAACTTCAATCCCCTAGAGTATAATATATCTACGCTAGAAGATCCGATAGAGTACGATATTGAGTATGTAAACCAATCCCAAGTACACCCATGAATTAACTATACCTTTGCATCAGGACTACGTAGTCTTGTTCGTCAGGATCCAGATATTATAATGGTTGGGGAAATACGTGATAAAGAAACTGCTACTCTTGCTGTAGAAGCTGCTCTTACTGGTCACCTTGTATTATCAACGATACATACGAACTCTGCAACTGGTACTATACAACGTATGATAAACATGTGAGTAGAACCGTTTCTCCTTGCTTCTGCCATGAAAATGATTATTTCTCAGCGTCTATGAAAAAGACTCTGCCAACATTGTAAGAAACCTGAAAATATGTCTGACCTAAAAAGACAGAAGGTAATAAAATACCTTGAAAATATCATGGAAAAGGAAGAAATTGAGAAAATTACTTTCTATCATGGAGAAGGATGTGAAAAATGTCATGGGTCTTGATATAAATGAAGACTTGGTATTCATGAAGTTCTCATAGTAGAAGAATTTCTTGAACCTATGATTCTTGCTGAAGATTCAGCAAATAACATGGCAAAGGCAGCAGTGCAGCACGGGATGATTACCATAGTTCAAGATGGCATACTCAAAGCAGCTCTTTGAGATACTACTCTCGAAGAAGCATTTAAACTGATTTAATCAATGTTCGGAAAGAAGAAAAATATACAAATTGATAAAATACATACCTTAAGTGATGCGCTTAAGGCTATTAAAACGTATATTTATTTATTAGAATGGGAAAATGCTCATTCTGCTATTGAAGATGTAAAAAATAAGGAAACGGAAGCTTTTAGAGAACTTGAGCATAAAATCAAGGATGATTTTAAGGAGCTCCAAAAGCAACGAAAGATATTTGAGAAAAATATGCTTAATATCTGAAAGATTGAAAAGCAATATGAAATCAAAAAAATAAAGCATGAGAGAAAAATCGATGCTGAGAGATTTAAAATTCGCTTTAGTAGTATCAAAAAAGAAATTAAAAAGCTAAGTGGTCAGTGAAAAAATAATGAAGCTTTAAATCTTCTTACCCACTTCTTAGAAGAAAACACAGGGAGAACTGAAGTCGTTACTTATTACGCAAAAGAAAAAAAACGAATACTTAAAAATATAAAAAAAGGACAAAAAAAGGATAAAAAGAAAATACGGGATAATGCTGAATTAGAAGCAATAAGGCTCGCTGGTCTGACACTCAAAACAAAGCAAGAAGAAAAAGAAAAGAAAGCAGAAGAAAACGAAGAGAAAAAACAGCAAAAATTCTTATACAGAATATTGTGAAAAATAGATTTCCATAAAAAGCTCAAAGAAAAATATCAAAGGAAAAAGCTCATTGAAGAGGTAAAAATACTTATCGAAGAAGAATCAAAAGCAAAACAGGAAATTGCAACAAAAAAACTTGAAAATATACACAAGTGACTTGTAAAAGAACTCGAAAAGAAAGATATGCTATGATTCGATATTTATGGGAAAATATTGGGTTCTGACAAGATATCTTGAGACAGTTTTGGACTTGTAGAAACGAAAGAAAAGTATAACTTTTATATTTGAGATGCAACAGGACATGGAGTAAGAGCGGGTCTTATAGTATCTATACTTTCTAAGACCTTCCAGGAAGAGGCCAAAAAAGATGATATCATAAATCTAACACTCACTGTTAATAATACATTAAAAGAAAACCTACAGAGTAAAAATTTTGTAACAGGAATGTTTTTTGAGTTAGACAAGAATTATAAAAATGCATTTAATGTTTCTTGAATGTGACACGAGCCTCTGCTAATCTTTCGAATGAAAGAACAAAAAATAGAGCGTGTAATCGCGGGTTGACTTGCTTGAGGTATTCGACTTATCAAAAAAGCTGAAGATATTAAGCCAAAAACTCTGGAGATTCAAGATGGGGATATAGTTATGACATACAGTGACTGACTTTTAGAGGCAAAGTGAGAAACGTGAAAGATTTATGGTCTCGATAAACTAGAAGAAACTTTTCTTTCTTCAGCGCAAGCAAATACTGAAATCAAAGAGATATACCAAGATGTTATTGAAGATCTGAAACTCTATAGAGGAGGTACAAGTTTCGAAGATGATACAACTATCCTCATGTTTCGAAGGAATAGTATGAAAGATGTTGTTCAAAGTGAATCAGAAGAAATAGAGAAACTAAAAGCAAAAGAGGGTCTTTCAAGAAAAGATGTGAGAAGACTTGCTTGAAAAACCAAGTGAGAACTAGAGGGAGAACTTATTGCCATTAAAAAAGAAAGACAAACGCAGCACATAATACTCCTCCTGAAATGACTATACATGACTGGAGAATTCCTAAAACTTAAGGAGGAAGCAACAAGATATATAAAAGAGGGTTTTATTCATAAGGATATCAACTTCTATATGAAGAAAGCTATAGAAAATGAGGAAAAATATAGGATAAAACAAAAAAATACTAAGATGGAAAATAAGTATAATGTACTTGTAGAACTAATGAAGAAAAAAGATTACACAACAGTGATACAAGAATGTAACGAAATAATAGCTAAAGACTGAAACGTTTAACATAAATAATGAGCCTACTACAAAAAAAATTTTACGATTCAAGTTGAAATTTTGATAATGCAAAAATTATCGCTCTTTTAAAGAAGGCTCAAAAATCTCAATTAAAATCTCAATTCTGAGCAAAAAAATGAGGCTCAAAAGAAATACTCCTATTTGCAAAAGCAGGACAAAAAGACGTATGGCAGTTTATTAATAAGTTTTCAATCTTTGTTAATTCTGGTATAGACATCAAGTGAGCCCTTTGAATTCTCATTAAGCAAAGTAAGAATCCTCTCATCAAAAAAATTGTCGAAGAAATGAGACGAAATATAGACCATGGTGTTTCTATTCATGAAACCATGTTACAATATCCGAAAGTATTTGACTCTCTTACCGTTGCCCTTATAGAAGTATGAGAAAAAACCGGTCAGTTATGAAAAATACTCCAAGAGCTTGATAGAAATCTACTAGAAAGTATTGAGTTAAAGTGAAAAGTTAAGGGAGCAATGGTATACCCAATGGTCCTTATGATACTTACACTTTGTATGGTGGTGTTCATGATGGTATTTATTGTTCCGAGAATTACTGAAGCATTTGATAAAGCATGAGCGCAGCTTCCTTGACTCACACAGTTCATAGTAAGTGTGTCAGACTTTTTTATATACAGTTGGCAGAAAATCATAATCTGATTTATTCTCTTCTTTATATTCATCAAACTTTTTAAAAAAACATATACATGAAAAATGTTTTTTGCAAAGCTTGCATTTAAAGCACCCGTATTTGGCCTTGTAGTACGTCAATCAAACATCATATACTTCATAAAGTCTTTCACCATACTTCTTGATGCCTGAGTGCTATTACTAGAAGCCATACAGACTTCAAGTAAAGTTGTTCCAAACCTCCTCTATAAAAAAGAAATTATCCGAATAAAAAATGAAGTTGAGGTTGGTCTTACTATTTCTAAATCTCTTGGGTTAAATCTAGATTATGAGACAAATGTCTATCTCAATAAGCTATTTTCAGAAGAATTTGCGTATGTTGTAAGTACCTGAGAGGAAACAGGAACACTCTCTGAATCACTTAAAAAGATTGGTCACAATTATAATTGAGAGCTGAAAAGGTATATTGGGAACATGTCTTCGATGATGGAACCTATTGTAATAGTAATTGTTGGTGCTCTTGTCGGAACTATCATCATCTGAATTATGATGCCATTCTTTGGTATGGGAGAAGTTGCTAAAAACTTATAAATCATTATGAAGTAATTTGACAAATTAAAAGTATTTTTCATGAAGAAAAATACTTTTTTACTACACAACATTTTAAAAATATTATTCATTTAAAAGCAAGAAGAAAGGTCCTAATGTATTGGATTTGCCCAACCTTTAGAGTAGTATTGGATTAGCTTAAATCATATTTAGGCCTTAAGTTCTGAAACTTAATTTTATTTTATTTGTGTAACTTCTTTCTATTATGAAAAAGATACAAAAAGGGTTTACTCTTGTTGAGCTCATCGTAGTAATTACGATTCTCGCAATTCTTGGTACTATAGCATTTATATCGCTCCAAGGATATTCTCAAGATGCTAAAAACTCTAAAGTTACTTCTGATATCAGAACAATTGTTTCTGCTATCGAAACAACTATTACTGAAGGAGATATCAGTCTTAGTGGTATAGTAACTGGTACAACTGATGCTGCTACTGCAAGTGGTAACTTCGTTACAAACACTGAACACTTTGGGAGTGGTGTAGTGGTTAATGGTACTACTCTTACAGGTACTACTCTTGCTAATGGAAACTATGCAGTTGGTGAAATCGATTTTGTTGCTTTAAGACAAAATGGAACTGACTTCAAAGATCCAAATGGTAAAGACTATATCGCTGCTTACGTAGCTGATACAGCGAAAGATCTTGTTTTCTACCAAGTTGTAGGTCAAACAAAAGATTCAGCTGGTAACTTTAAGGCAGTTGTTAAAGGGAATTATGTTCAAATAGATCCTGCTACTGATATTGCTGGACTTGTTTCATCAGTTGATGAAGTTGGTACTGGTAGTGGTGCTGGTATTCTTCAAGATGATGATCTTGGTACTGACGGTCTATACGAATAATTCGTTATATACATAAAAAAAGAACTACAATATGTAGTTCTTTTTTTATGTATATAAACTTATGCAGCTTCTGAAATAAGTCTTGGATTATTTGCATATTTCATCCCTTCTTCTAGTGTAATCTCTCATAGTTGGATGAGATGTATGATATCGTCTTCAAGCAATTGCATCCCTTCCCTTTTACCCATTTGTATAGCCGTTGGAATTTGGTGAATATCATTTTCACGAATAAGATTTGCAACAGCACTATTATTCTTTAGAACTTCTTTTACCATATGTACTCATGTTCCATCTATTTTTTTCAAAAGCCTTTGAGAAAAAACTGCAACCAAAGCATCAGAAAGCTGCATACGTACTTGTTCTTTTTCACTATCGGAAAATATATCAATCACTCTTGAAATAGTCTGAGCGGCACTTCGAGTATGGAGTGTAGAAAAGACTAGATGTCATGTTTCTGCAAGAGTGAGAGCCATTTCTACTTCCCTCTTACTACGCATTTCTCAAAATAAAATTACTTGAGGGGCCTGTCTCATTGCACCAATAAGAGCTGTTTCATAATCTGGAACATCCTTACCTACTTCTTTTTGCTGTAAAATTGATTTTTTATGATCATGGACATATTCTATTGGGTCTTCTATAGTAATGATATGCTTTTTATAGTGCTCATTTATATAATTAATCATTGCAGCTAGGGTTGTGGTTTTTCAAGAACCAGTCGGCCCGGTGATAAGAACAAGTCATTGTCCTAGTTTTGTTACATCTTTGTAAATATCTGTAAGACCAAGTGAATCAATATCTGGAATTTCAGCATTCAAAAGACGAATAACTATCATATAATTCCCCATCTGAAAAGAGATATTTCATCTGAATCTCGCTCCAGCATAGGAAAAAGAAAAGTCTAAATTCTTATCTTTCAAAAGTTTATCATGCTGCTTTTCGTCGATAATAGATTGAGCGAATTCTAGAGTATCTTTCCAAGTAAATTCAGCAATCCCATCATCAATACTCGTGATCTCTCACGCTATTTTGATAGCTGGGTGTGTTCATACAGTGATAAACATATCACTTCATTTATTGTCGATCATTACCTGTAGTAATTGATCCCTCATGGTATGATCTGACTTGATTACGTTTTCCATCTACATGCACGGTTATGATAATTAAAAAGAGTGCTCTAATACTATTAGAACACTCTTATAAACTTTAATCAATTAATTACACAAGAACTTGTTTTTTTCTTCTCGATAAATAGTAGAAACTATTTATAACTAATGTTGCGATAATAATAACCCATGTTTCAGCTCAAGTATCTGGAGTTTCATTTACTTGATTCGCTGCTTCAAGTGTTGTAAGTTCCCCTTCAGAATCTTTTTCAAGAGATACCTCATCTCCTGCGGCATTAAGTTCTACACTATTAAGAGATCATGTTTGCGTTTCAGAGTCTGTATTTTCTGTTTCTACAGTCACTACTTGTAATTCATCGTCTTGATTCATGGTGTTTTCTGGGATATCTGTATTTTCCTCTAAAATATCTCCTGTTCCTGTAGATTCTGTATCAGAATCCATAGATTCAATAATTGGAGTAGTAAAATCATAGATCCCTGTATCGAACTCTAAGTAATCTCAACCTTCATCTTGAATCTCAATAAACATAAGGATATAATCCTTTTCTGAGATAAGTGGTGGATCGATAGTAATTTGTAAATCTGAAAGATAATAATCAGGTTTTTCTACTTTCACTACTTTACTTTCAGCAAGAAGCTTATAATCGAATACTTCTTCTATAAGATCTTCTCTGTATTCGATTATCATTGTTCTATCATCGATAATTTCAATACTTTCGATATCTTGAAGCTCTATACTTGATATGTTGTTAGCACTAAAGCCTTCCACACTCATAGGAGTTTCAAAATCAATACTTCCATCAGCTCAGGCTACAGTCAAAAGGCTATAACTCGTACTAGGAAGAATTGGGTCTTCTAAAAGTATTTCTACTTTTTTTGTTTCCCCTTCTTGGAGAATTGCAGCTCTCATTTTTATATCGTTGAGAACTCTGATTTCTGCTTCTATTTCTCAAACAGCAAGATTAGGATTTTCTGAAAGACTCACATTTATCGTGTTAGCATTCAGAGCTGTTATCTCCTTTACAGTAAGTTCAGCTGAATATGTCATATGTACTATTCATAGTAGTGCCATCACAGTAGCTATGTATTTAAGGTATTTCATAATATAAATATTAATGTGTAATTAAGAATACATATATATTAAATCATGAATTTAGTTTTATGTCAAAAATATGTACCAAATATTTATATATAAAAAAGTCAATACATTAAAAAACTCTTAAATTCAAGCTTTTAAGAGTTTTTAATTATCCAAAAAAAGTTTACATAAATCCTAATACGTTTCCAATGAAGACACTATATAGTATGAGTAGAGCCATTCATTCCCATTTTTGGATTCTATTATCACTGGTTGTAAATATGAAACCAAGTGTAGCTACTATAAAAAATGGTATTCAAATACTCAGTACGCTCTCAGACACTGTTAAATTTACAAAAAGTGATGGTATTCATACAACTGCAAGGACATTAAAGGTATTTGATCAAAAGATGTTTCCAAGCGCAATAGAGTGTTTTCCAGCCATGGCAGAACGTACCGAAATTATAAGTTCTGGTAAGCTCGTACCAATTGCTACTGCAAGCATGGTAATAATTGATGGAGATATATTTAAGAGGTCTCACAGCTTTGTTACGGATTCTATGGTATATTTTGCTCCTATAAATATCCCAATCATACCGAGTACTATATATACTATCCAAAGAGTTTTAAAGTTCTTTTTTACTTTTGAGTTTTCCTCGTCGTCTGTTGTATCTGAAAGGGTATAACAAATATATAGCGCAAGCATCACAAGACTTACTATCCCCTCTTTGTAATTAAATACTCCATCTGAAATAAATAGGACAAAGAGAGCAGATGATATAAAGAAAAATGGAAGATCCACATCTATAAGTTTCTCTTTCACCGTAAGAGTCCCAACAGCAAGAGCAGAGACTCCTCAAATAAGAAGTGTATTTGCGATATTTGAACCAATCACATTATCAACTGCAAAGCTCGTTTTCCCATCAATAGCAGCAAGAAGAGAAGTAGCAAGCTCTGGCATACTTCCTCAGATCGCAACTATCGTTGCACCAACTATGAAGCTACTCATCCCAAAATATAAACCAAAGTTTTCAGCTCAAGAGGTAAAATAATCAGCTGATTTCACCAGTCCAAAGAGAGACACTGCAAGTACTCCTGCCCAAAATAGAATATCCATATTTATTATTTATCTAGTAATACTATCCATATATGATTGCAGTATAATCTGAGCTGCAATATCATCTCTATGTTCTCATGACGCTTCATGAGCCTGAAAACTTGAAAATCTTTCATCATGTCATACAACAGGAATTTCAGGAAAAATATCTTGAAGTTTCTCTATGAATTTCTCAGTTCTCTCTAACTGTAGAGTGTCTTTTCAGTAAAGATCATGTGGGAGTCAGACTACAATAGAGTGCAAAGCGCTCACTTCAGAAAAATATTTTTTCAAATATTTTATGATATCTACCCGCTCTACAATATCTCTCGAAAATGCGATTCCCTCTCTACTCACCGCAACTCAGCATCTCTTATTTCACAGATCTATACATATGTACTCCATATTATGCAAGGCTTATAGATACTACTGCCTTTGCTGCATAATTTTCTCAAAAGTTAACATATATATCATGGTCACCAAGCGTCTTAAGACTTGAGTGTACTCATCACAAATCTATATGCTTTTTTGTAACAGGAATTCTATATTTTTTTACTATATACTCAGCAATATCTTTTGGAAGTATACTTCCATATGTTTTATTTCCTGATCAACTGAGTGTAAATGGAAATACTTCTCATGAAAGAGTATCAACGAGCTCTTGCTTGTTTCCAAGTAATATTCTCCTTTCAGATTCTTTTTTCTGTTCACTTTGTTTCAGCTTAATTTCTACTTGTTTTGTATACGGCTGTGCTAGTTTCTTAGGAAACAAAAAGTTACTGGCATAACCTGATGACACTTCTTTGATATCTCATTTTTTTCAAACATGCAGCACATGCTCGAGGAATATGACTTTCATGTTATAAAAATAAGGAAATAAATCTTTTAAGAGTTTTGCTCATCTTCGAGAGCGGCTTCAGCTTCTTCTCTTTTTTGTTCTTCCGTTTGTTCTAGTTCTTCAAGAGAAATCTTACATCCTGTAAGTTCTGAAGCGAGATGAACATTGATTCCTCCTCTCCCAACTGCTTTTGCTCGTTCTCCATATGGGATATATGCAATATATGCATCTTCTTCTTCTCATCTTTCTACTTTTACCACCTCTGCTGGAGTAAGGCTTCGAGCTATAACATCTCGTATATCTCCACTATTTGGTATAATATCAATTTTCTCTCCCGAAAGCTCTTCCATAACAGCCTTTACTCTCATACCTTTCTGACCAATAAGTGTTCCTGCTGGATCTACTTCCTCGTATGTAGAGCTCACAAGAAGCTTCGTTTTCACTCCAGGATGTCTCACAACCCCATCTATACTTACTACTTCTTCAGCAATTTCAGGAACATATTCTGCAAAGATTGCAGGAACGAGTTCTGCTCTCTTTCTTGAAAGAATAACCTTTGGAAGCATATTTTCTTCTTTTGATACTTCAGCAACATAGAGGTAGAGTCTGTTATCAGCAACATAATTATCTCGTGATACCTGCTCTGATCTTGGAAGTGTTACAGAATTTCCATTGTAATCAAATACTACTTTTCCTCCTTCTACAAGATCTACTCTCATGTTTACTACTTCTCCTTCTTTCCCAGCAAAGAGATCGTAGATTTTTTCTTTTTCACTATCAGCGACTTTTTGTATGATTACCTGCCTTGCTGCTTGTGAAGCGATTCTTCCGAATACATCACCATCTTGCTCTAGTACTTCATCAGTAACATCAAGCTCAATTACGTCTCCCTCAGAAAAACCTTCAGCATCTTCTCCAAGTTCTTCAAAAGATATTTCAGTATGTGGATCTTCTACTGTTTTTACTACCGTCTTCTCAACAGAGATTTCGAGTTCTCCAGATTCAAGATCAAAATGTACATTTACATTTTCATCCTTATCACCAAAATCTTTTTTATATGCAGTTTTGAGTGCTGCTTCTATAATTTCCACCAGTTTTTCCTTTGGAAGCTTTTTCTCAGCTGCAATCATGTTAATTGCTGCCTGTATTTTTTGTACGTCTAACATTTTTTCTAAAATTAGTATCTAAATATTTTTAAAAGAAAACGAAGATCTGTTTCCAAATCTCCGCTTTGTTCTTCTTCTAAATTTACAAGAGTTATTATAAGTATTTTAAATAAAAATCAAAAAAATATTTATTATCTTCTAGAAATACCTTCTTTATTGAACTCTTTACGTTGCCAACCGACTCATATATTACTCGTTCAACCAGAGGTAATACCAGTATTTTCATAAGTTATATCACCTAGGTTAGAACAATCATCAGAGATTCAACTAACTCATCTAATATCCTCACACGAACGAACAAACGAAAAAGCAGGGCTAAATGTAATAGTACTCTTCTGTCTCACAACTATATTTGGATCACCAAATCCATCTTCATCAAACATATAAAGAAAAAAGAATATATATCTACTATCACCATCCGAACTACTGATAAATGAATTTCAATCTATTATCCTATCCATAATGTATAAGTCATTTTCATTTCTTACGTCTCCATATCTCTCATCTCCCGTATAGGTAGCATCTGGATGGCTCCTAGAAGTCATAGTCCATCATCAACCTGCAGTTTCCATTTCGCAATATACTTCTCTATATTCAGAATTAATAACGGCATTATAATACCCATTTCACCTTGACGCTCATGTTTGCTTAATTCTATTACAGTTTGCTATCGGATTAGAAGCTTGAAGTACACTTCATGTTCATATAATTATTTCATCATTAGATAAATATGCTGAATATGCTACAGTACTATTAATTATATCCAGGTTAGATATTCAACCCTGCTTCTCAATTGGTGTGTTTTTGAGCTCCGGGTTAGAATCATCACTATATGTAAGAATCCCGAGTTTACGTCCATACACTTTTGGAAATCTATCTTCGTAGTTTACTGCATATCATTTAAGAGTGAGTCTATTATTAAGAGATGCTGTTCTCTCTTCTTCCATCATAGCCATGAGTTGAAGACTTTTTCTGTCTCTTGTAAGGTAGTAGGAGTAGTAGGAATCATCTTTAGGGTCTGTTCCTCCATTAGTATAGTCTATAGTTTCGAGTACATCTACTCATATCTCTCACTGGTAGGCAATGAGTGTACCTGAGGCTGTGATCTCTACTGAGTTATCTGGGAGTGGAAGGGATTTAGTTGATCCATAGACTTGAAGAGAATCTGAGAGTTTGATCATTTGGCTAATTCTATTAGAATCTCTCGCTCCAGTAAGGTAGCCAGAGTAAC
>JAHDGX010000029.1:0-2030 GCA_020631575.1 Candidatus Altimarinota bacterium
AGTACTGCATTGAAACCAGTATCTGAACCAATAGTATGTTCATAATCATCTTTAGTGAGACCAAAGAAGTTAAGCACATCTATATTGAAGCCCGTCATCACAAGTTCTTGTTGAATCTCAGCAAGATTCGTTTCAGCAGTTTGTATTTTTGCTCTCGTATCTAGAGCAGTTGCGCTTGCATCAATAGCCGCAAGAGCAGTAGTTTGGCTTGCCACATGATCTGTAAAGTTTTTTACAATACCATTTGTAAATATTTCCTCATACAGGGCATTTGCATCTGCAGTGAATGTATTTGGAATTCCATTAATATTTGCAGAAACTCATAGAGATTTTAATCTTGCAAGAGTTGCGATATTTTCTCTATTTGCTGTAATAGCAGAGATATATCCAGTAGTATTTGTATGTACTTGTGTTAAAGCAATGCTGTCTTGTCTGATTGATTCTAAGGTTGTCTCATAGAGATCCAAGTTAGCTTCTACTGCAGATTTTAAGATTCCGTTTGCCTCAGTTCTTGCGGCAGTTTGGTTTGCTGCTGATATACTAGTGTCATTAGCTACTTCATCAAGTCTGTTTATTCTGTAAAGTCTGAGATTTTCAACTACTGTAAGTATATCATCTTTTCTGTCTGCATATTCTGCCTGTCATGCAAGAGTCTCACCTCTTGTGATCATGGCATCAATCTCAGCAGTACTAGCTGGGGCATTACCATTTGTTGGAACTGGAGTACCAAACCCTCGAACCCAATCAACTACATTTTCTCCAAATCGTACAACACTTCCAGTGACTGAGTATACAGCTGCAGCCTCAGAAAGATATGTATCTACCTCTTGAGTATTTTCTAGTGATTCTTTGATTTGTGTGTATTGACCGATGATAGCATCAACAGCAGCTTTGTCTCAAGCCGATATCCCAGCCCTTGATGATATAGTAGTAAGTTCTGTGATAACTGTATCTATATTTGTAATAGATGGGTGAGTCACATTCCAGTCGTCCATACCTGCTTGTTCAAGCGCTCTGGCAGTTATCCAGGCTGTAAATCCTGGCTCAGCTTTTCAAAGAACTTCTTCAACATCAGCTCTTACCGAATCTCATCTAAGAGCATCATCTACTCCAAAACTCATACCGGAAAGAAGAGCAATTTGAGTATTGATTTCTTTATTTTGATCTGAAAACGAGTCTCCAGCAATCCAGGTTACGCTTAGGGCATTTGCTTCATCACTTTCTTTTCCTCTTACAAATAAATCGTTAGCTTTTTGATCTTGTGTGTCTGTTGAAACAGCCTTTAGTATTCTGATGAGTATCTTTACATCTTCACCAGTTGCTCCTCCTCTTGCGAGAGCTTCTTGTCACTCTGGACTTACAAGATTCAGTGCTGATGTTGCATCAAGATTTTTAAGAGAACTAAGATCTTGACCTCTAAATGTAGGATCTTGAGAAAGAACTAAAAATGTAGTATCAAGAGTTTCTCTGCTAGCTATTCACCCCTGATTCTCATTATTGTATTTGACTGACTCTGCGTAAATACGTTTGTGTCTTGCTTCAAGTCAGGTTGGAGCGTCAGTTAATATGGCATTAAGAGCTTCTTGGTATGATGCAGTTATATCTGATCATTCTACTACAGGAGCATTTGTTCCAGAAACATCACCTGGTCTTGTGATTCCATATCATCTTTCATTGGCTTCACTTGCAAATTTGAGTCCAAGAAGTCCAAGAATACTTCATTGAAATGCTGTTCTAAGAAACCCTTCTGGAAGAAGCCTTGAGAATACTCCTCAGATAAGAGCGAGTATAAGAGGAAAAATCATTGATTTACCAAGAGATTGCATATCTCATCCTTCCATTTGCCCATAAATTCGGACCATGTCTTCTTCTGTTGCTCCTAGTGCTCTTGCAATTTCTTCTCTATCATCAGTGATGCTTCGAGCAAATTCGAGAGAGTTATTTGAGATTCGAGTTCTATCTTGTACGAAGATTTTAGCTATTTCAAGCTTTTGAATCATGAGAATATTTGCTTGCTTTTGAGATAGATT
>JAHDGX010000029.1:2130-13113 GCA_020631575.1 Candidatus Altimarinota bacterium
CCGTGTATTTCATTGAAATATGTTTGAAAATGGAATACCTCTTCATCATTTTCATGAGGAACATTGCTTCCAAGTACTCTTTTAGCGATAGCTTCATATTCATTCACTGTTAGCTCAGCTCAATGATTCACTACATTTACTGTTTGAGGTGTACTTGATGGTACTGATTGATTTGGAGTAGTGGTAGTTCCCAAAGCTTGATAGTTAATGATAGTATCAGCTAATGAGAGTAGCTCGTTTTTTGCTCTTCCTGTTTCTGTTTGTGCAGCTTGTCTTGCCAGTCGATTAATTTCAGCAATATCATCATCAGCAAGATTTCCAAATATGTGTTTGTATTCACTAATTCTTCAAACCTCACTTGTATCTACTCAGTTTTCTACAAGAGATTGAAATTCTGCTACACTTGGTGTTCCAAGTTGATTATGTCCAGACATAAGATAAAAATTATTTATAAATTCCTTATTATCTTATCATATATAAAGATCTTCTGACAAAATATATCCCTTGACGAATAAAAAAAATAAAGTAACTGATTTGAGTTACTTTATTTTTGATTATGCTCTGTTTAATAATTCAAGGATTTGATCTCCATATCGAGCTTGAAAGTCTCTGAGAACAGCTGTTCATAGATTTCAACTATGTGGAAGAGAGGAGTTTTTAATAATAACATAATATTCCCAGTTTCCAGATCTCTGTGTTGCAAATATTTCGTATGTATTTCATCATCCATTTGGTCCTTCAGGAGTTTTAAATTCTATTCTTCTATGAGCCTGATTGTTAATCGGAGGTACACTCCTGAGGGCTCGTAATAGAGCAGCCTCATTGTTTCAAATAAAAGTATTTCTTGCTATTCATCACAACACTCCATTTCCACCTAGTAATGTTTTTTCGAGCCTGACGGAAATTATCCTATCAGGAGTTCCAAAAATCACATACCTATCGTTATTTCGGGGATTTATAAATACCGTTTCCCTTAGTGATGGAGAGGGCATTTCTCTAATATGTGTAAGCAGACGATTTGAAGGAATTACAGGATTTGCGAGCAAAGGAGTTTCAGTTGTTCTTCTTTGATCTGTTAACCTACGTCATTCAGGGATGATTCATCGTTGATCTGTTATTCTATGGCTTTGAGGGATGATTTCTATATTTCCTTCATCATTTTTTCTGAACTTATACCTTTCGAGGCTGTATCACATTCATCGAAAGAGTGCAGCCATAAAAAATGCTTGTAGTATCGTTTCTGCTGACCATTCTCATGGTTCAAAGAGGACGTCTTCAAATCAGAGTCCAAGAGCAGAAAATGCAACACCATCTCATCCTATTTGTCCAGCAACAGTCAATTTTTGAGCTGAGAGTGGTATTTCAGGATTGATTCTCATTCATAATGAGCTGTAAACTCATGTAAGTCATCTAAATGCATAGGTAAAACCGAGAGATTGAACGAGCATGTCACGTGTGTACATATTTTCTCACTCTATTACTGATTTTGCAGCTCACATACCAACTGCAAAACTAACTCCTTCGATTCCTCACATAGTTCAGAATCTCAGAGCTCTAGCTCACATGATTCGAAGCCTATTATATTCACCTGCTCTATATCATAGATCTGCTACTCTTGAAATACCCTGTAGAGCTCTCACTCATTTATATCATCTTGCTCCCCAAACGGCTGCATGGATTACTGCAGTTCATACTCAGAGAGTCAGCATCCCAGCTCAGATAGCAATAGCTTCAATAGCAAGGAGCTTTGCTCACTCTCAGATGAGATTCCATGTACTGTCACTCAGGTCATTTGCTCCGATTCAATGGATATCTGAGTAGAGTTTTAATAGTTCATCATTTCACTCATATCCTACCCAATACCCGGTATCATCGAGATGAGTGATATAATGCGTCATGAGTTTTGATTGTGTATATGTTCCGAGAAATGATTGTATTACGAGTTCTTTAGCTGTATTTTCATCTATATTCTGAGACTCCATAATTTCATCTTTATGCTCGATGAAGTAGTTTGTTGCCTCTCCTCTTCTGTTGTTTATATCGGTTTTAAACTCTATATATGCGTCCTCATCATCTCAAAATATAGCTCTAATACTTGCTATGTCAGTTGTTGGGTCTGCAATGAAGTCTGAAAGACTTTCATTACTAATTCAAAGAAGCTCAAATCTTAGATTTAGTATTTCTTGACTTGCAAGCTCGCTCTGAGATAGATTATTTCTTATATAGCTGAGTACTTGGAGAGAGTTTCATAGATCAAGACCTGCTACCCGATTACTGAAGTTTCCCATTCACATATTCTGTTTTGTCATTTCTCCTAATTGCACTTGTAGAGTCCTGATGCTCGCTTCTACTTCACTTGCATCACTTGTGATATCTATACTTTGTACAATTTCTGTAAGTGATTGCTCTACAGCATCAAATCTGTCTGATCAAGCATCTAATTTCAAGGCCTGGAGAATTAGTATGAAGTTATCAACTTTTCAACTCAAGGCTCATAGAAGGTCTATGTTTTCTTGTTGCTGCTCATTAAATCATTCGTGAGTGATAAGGGTATCTTTCCCATTTTCTCATACGATATACATGGCTCAAGCTCGCATAAAACCTAAAATATTGAGCGCTTGAGGGATAACTTCTCTCACTTCTTCAGGTTCTGTTTGCAGTACGTTAGGAATATCTCTTTCGGGATAGTAAGATACTTGAGGTGGTTCTGTTCCTTCTCATCAATAGACAGGAAGAGTATCAGTTATATTGGGCAGTGTATCTGTTTCAGGATAATAAGGTACTTGAGGAGCTTTCCTATTAATGATGGGGTCAGGGGTATATGGTGATAAAACTATTTGTTCTTCTATTATGTCTTCCATGGGCTGATCAAGAGTAGGAACTGTATCTTGAACTACTGGAGGAGTATCTTGTAATTCAGGAAGAGAGTCTGTTATCTCTTCAGGTTCTTCTGGTGCTGGACAATAATCTCACTGTACATAGTCAGCTGAAACATATCCTTCTTTTCAAGAACCAGTTCTGATATGAAGAAAGACCTTTTTATTAGGTCAAAGTATATGGTCTCATAAAACATGAAGCGTGTCGTTGTCATGGAGTTTTCCTATAATATGACCATCACGGCTTCTCATGTTAAGGTGAGAACCAGCCTCAAATATATCTACTTGAACTGTTTCAAAATTTGAGAGTATGTCGTCTTTGAGTCTACGGAGATTCTCCCTAATATCTTGATGTTCTCTGTCAATACAATCCTGTACCGAATCATCGTCACGATCTTCTGTAGAATAGTTTAGATTTTCAAAAGCCACGATGTAATTTAACATGTATTATAAATAAGATTAGCATACATAAGGTGATTCTGACAAAATATATCCCTTGACGAATCTTATTTTTTAAATACTGAATTTTTCGTTTCTCTGTTTGCAAAATAAGGCAAAGCAGATACACTTTGTGTCAAATACTTATAAGCAATATTTATGCTATCACGACTTTTTAGATACGGGGCAAAAAACATACTGAGAAATACGTTTCTATCTGCTTCATCTATCCTTATTTTGACGCTTTTGATGTTTTTTATAAACATCTTACTTGTACTCCATGATGTGAGTTTTAGAATTATCGATGGAGTTAATGACAAACTCACGATATCCCTCTATTTAAATGACGAGTACAACAAGAACTCTGTCGAAGTGATTGATCTGCAAAGTGATATAAAACGAGCTATTCCTGAAATAAAGCTCCAGTACAAGACAAAAGATGAAGTCCTTGAAGAGCTTAGGGAGAGAGATCCTGAGCTTGTGAATATCCTAGAGAGGCAAAACCCTCTTCCGGAAACCATCAGCCTAGGAGATATTCCTCTCAAATCATACGATACACTCAATGAAATAATTGAAAATAAGCTCTTTATACTGACAGAAAATGAATCTCAAGAGTCAGCCGAATCATGAGAATATTTTTCAAACTATACTCGTCAATTTGAGCGTATTAACAAGGTTATATCTATCCTCAATATTCTTCAGATTGGACTCTATATCATTATCGTGACCTTTATTGTTTCTATCGCGATAATTATCTATTCTGTGATCGGGAATTTTATCTATTATTATAGAGACGAAATATATATCACAAGACTTGTATGAGGAAGTAAGCTCTTTATATATGGGCCATTTTCTATCCAAGGAATGCTCTATGTTGGGATTAGTTTCATCATTGCAAGTGTTCTTTTTATACTCCTGCTCACGAATCTGCAGTATGTATTTGAGCTCTCTGAGTTTTCTCAGGTCTATACATGAAATCTTGTTCAGGTGTTAGCTCTTGAAGCAATAGTATTTTTACTTGTTGGAGCATTTAGCTGATTTTTATCATCAAAACGATACTTAAAAAAATAAAATATGTTTTTCAGTTCACATGGTCTACTCTGACAGAATGCGCGTAACCTCAAATACATAAAATGAGGAAATTTTGCAGTTTCTAAAAAGTTGGCAGATTCAAAACTTTCTACTAAGAAATTTCTAGCTGGTCATAAAGTAGCTGTTCCAGCAACGCTTTGAATAATTAAAAAACATGCGCAAATCCGGGTAGAGGATATTGCTGCGTATGAACCTCCATTTGTTGTAAAACCTAATAATGGTTATGGGTGAAAAGGAATCCTTATTATCGATGAGCTCAATGCGCAGTGAAACTTTGTCACGAATTCATGAGATGTATATTCCCCAGAAAAACTGGCAGAGCATTTTACCTATGTGCTTGATGGGTTTTACTCTCTTTCTGGATGAAGAGATACCGTTCTCATAGAGAAGAAGATAGTACTTACCAATGAGATAGAACTTCTATGAAAATACGGACTCCCAGATATTAGAGTCGTTGCATACAACATGGTTCCTGTTATGGCTATGATTCGTATTCCAACCGCAGAATCAGATGGAAAAGCGAATATCCATGGTGGAGCATGCGCTGCGGGTATAGATATCTGATCAGGGAGAATTACCTATATTTCAAAGTGAGGAAAAATCGTAAAATCTGTTCCAGGAATTTGAGATATCAGAGGAACGATTATCCCAGAGTGGGATAAGATCCTTTCTCTTGCAGTTCAAGTGCAGCAAGCAACAGGGATTAAGTTTCTTGGCTGCGACGTTGTGTTAGATGAGCGAGATGGACCACTCTTGCTTGAGATTAACCTCAGACCATGACTTGAAATTCAAAATGTAAATCTGGCTCCGCTTGGAACTCGACTTGATAAGGTAGAGTGAGTTGAAGTAAACTCTGTTGAAAAATGAGTGCGAGTAGGACGAGATCTGTTTTCTGGGGATATAGAAGAAAAAATAACTTCTCTCTCATGAAAGAAAGTCGTAGGATCAAGAGAATATCTCAAGATATTTTATGATGACAAGACGCTCAACTATATTGCAGATATTCACATCGTAAATGGAGATAGCTTTATGAGTCCTGACTTTGCAAAAGATATTCTAAAAATGGATCTTGGGGAAAAGACCAGAGTCCGCTTAGAGTGCGAAATACTTTGAGTTCCCAAGAGTGTGAACTTTAAGATAAAACCTGGTATAGAAGAAAACCTTATTCTTGGAAAGAACTCTCTTAAGAGTTTTCTTATTGATCCATTTAAATATAAAAAAGGGGAAAATCCGATTCTTACAGATCTTCCATCAGAAAAATGAAAAAACATAGCAATTACAAAGACCCATGAAGCTCAGCTGCTTGCGCTTGATAAATCTATTATGAAGATAGATAAAAAGCTTCTCATACTCAAATACGTGACTCCAATAAATATAGAAGAGGAGAGACAGAAGTTCATCGAAAAACTCTGAGATTACACTCCAAAGTTTCAGTATCAAGAGCTTCCATTTTCTCTTGATGAGCTCGAACATGAACTCAAGATTATAGAGGTCCCAGAAATTCCAGGGAGTGAAATATATAGAAAAAAACAAGAAGAAATACATAATAAAATACGATTTCTCAGAGCGTTTTCTGAGCAGAATTCGAGCGATATGACGCTCTATAGTAAAAAAATATTTGGAGAAATCATCGATGAAAACTTCGATATAGCAAAAGAAAAAATTACCCAGAGAGACGCGATATCTACGGAGGATGAATTTCTTACATACGAAGATATCAAAGACTATATGAAAAAGTTTAATCATATATATGGTATCAAAGTAAAGATCACTCAGGCAGATACCACAGCTCGCTTTACGATGAAGGGAGATACACTTGTTTTCAGGAGAGGATCAACGGTAGGAAAGAGAGAAATGAGATCAATTATAGCTCATGAAATAGAAGGACATTATCTGCGTAAAGTAAATGGAAGAAAGTCAGAATTTTCGATCCTTGCAAGGGGAACAGCAAGGTATATAGAAACAGATGAGGGAATCGCAATCTATAATCAGAATCGTTTTATTACTCCAGCTGATAAGAAGTATTATTCTATATTTGAAAGATATTATTTTGTAGGATACGCGCTCAAGCACTCATATAGAAGGCTTATAAAGCACCTCGCTGAATTTTATGATGATGATTATGAGCGAGTTTTTGCCTATATGCTGAGACTCAAGAGATGATTTGTGGATCCGAGTAAAGAAGGAGTATTTATGAAGGATGTGGTGTATGTAAATGGATTTTTGAGTGTAGAATCGTATCTAGAAAATGGAGGAACACTCGAATCTCTTTACGCTGGAAAATTTCATCTTAGTGATATGGAAATTCTTGGTCCACAGAGTATTTTGATGCAACATAGTAAAGATATTGTGATCCCCTTTTCAGCTTAAAACTAATTATACAATTATGAACAAACTCATTATTGCCCTTGATAATCTCTCTCCTGAACAAGCGTTTGAAAGTGTCCAAAGTGTACTTGCAAATAACCCAGATTATTCAGAGAGGATTATCTTTAAAATCCATGATATTGTGACGCTACTTGGATTTAGAGGAATAAGTGAATTATTTGATGGTATAGACTGCAGATTTATGCTTGATCTCAAGTGGAATGATATCCCAAACACACTCAAAAACTATATAATAAAGCTTGCAGATTCAGAGCTCTGAGACAAGATTGAGTATATAACCCTTCATGCAAGTTGATGAGCCGATATGCTGACGCTTGCAAGTGAGACAAAGAAAAAACATCTTCCAAACGCAAAACTTCTAGCTATTACGGCTTTGACTTCACTCGATGATAATGACACTGCAGCTATATTTGATGCAAGTGCTGAGTACTCAGTTTTGAAGCTTACAAAAATAGCTTTAGACTCATGAATAGACGGAATTGTATGCTCTACGCATGAAGCAAGTGCTCTGAGAGAAGTGTATGGGCAAGATTTTGATATTATTATTCCAGGAGTACGATTCTCAGATGGTGATGTCTGAGATCAGAAGAGGGTGATGACTCCAGCAGATGCAGTGAGAATGTGAGCCACCAACATAGTTATGGGAAGACCAATACTAGAGGCTACTGATAAGAATCAGGTCATCGAAAGATTTTTCCAAGAAATAGAGGGAGTATCATACATTTCTCAGTATAAGTATAGTTTTGAAAAGATGCTCTTTACGGGAGACTGGAAGGATATTCTTTCCTATATTTGAGCATTTTACTTTCGTCCAGAGGGAGGAAAATATGTGAGATTTACTTCAAAAGTACTTTCAAATGCATATATAAATATCTGAGCAATAGAGAGAAGTTATGCAGTCATAGATAGAGCATGCAGCGAGCTAGCACTTCAGATAAGACAAAGACAGATACAGGCTGATGTAGTAGTAGGAGCGCAAATGGGGAGTGTCCGTATCTCACTCGCTCTTGCGAAGCAGCTCGGAGTTTGAGAGTCTATCTATACAGAGAAAACAGAAAACAATAATAACAATATGGATCTCAAGCGTCACGCGATCGATCTAACAGGAAAACGAATCATTCTCTCAGAAGATATTGTGAGCCGTGGAACGACGATTGCAAAAATGAGAGAAGTACTCGAGTGACTTGGATGAACTGTAGTCGCAATTGCCTGTGTGTGAAATAGGTACGAGCAAGATGAGCAAAATGGAATCCCTATTATCTCTTGCTTTGTCCCTCCAAAATTTGAACTCTACTGGGATGAATCAACTCCAGATGATCAACGTAAGGATTTTCCAAAAATACCAGAGGGAGCTCAAATAGTAGAAAAGCCAAAAAATGAGTGGTGAAAACTCGTTGAGAGTATGAGGAAATAATTGACTTATTAATAATTATATTTATATATAAAATATATATTGAATAATCGTTTTTAAATTGTCACAAGAATTGTTTCAAAAAAGTGTGGAAGAAGTGAGTCTTTGATTTGTCATGACAATGAATGACGCGTTTATTCCTGATGCGAAAGTAATAGAGAAAAAATGAAGGGATATGATGCGCGTATTTGGCAAGAGGGCAAGATTTACACTTTTACTGTGAGGGGCATGAATTATTATTCTGGATACACTAATAATTCAGCTATGACTCCTTTATTTTACGATGAAAGCTGTGTTAGACTCTTACGAAAGGGCTAAATCACAGGTGTCTCAAGAGTTATGGCCTGAGGCAAGGCAACGCAGTTCTCTCATATTTCATTACATTACACCAATTGTTAAACAATCAGTTGATAATATTCTATATAATTCACAGTCTAATTGAGCAGAATACACGGATGCTCAAGTACAAAGTGCTATTTGATTATTGGAAGATTTCTTTGTATGAAATGGTTGGGAAGAGTATTTTGAAATAGCTAAACTTCATTACCCATACATGAATGCTTGGATGAAGTAGTTTCCACATCTTTTTCACAGAGAATAAGTTTCATGTTTGTCATTCTCATAGTAAAAAGTAATATATTGGTATATTACTTTTTTATTTTCTTGCTATGGAATTTCAAATACACAATCCTTTAGATATGCATATTCATTTTCGAGATGAAGAAATGAAAGATTTGGTTGCTCCCCTGACATCATGAACATTTTCTGGAGCTCTTGTTATGCCAAATCTTGTCCCCCCTGTAATGAATTTAGAAGATCTCAAAGCTTATAAAAAAAGAATAGAAGCTGTTACGTCTCAAGATAATTTTACTCCGTACATGACAGTGTTTTTTCACGAGGGATTAACGAGAGAGGTTTTAGAAGAAATCAAAGACTATGTCACAACTATCAAATTATATCCTGCCTGAATTACAACAAACTCAGAGTGAGGGGTTACGAGTATTCTTTCAGATACAAATAAAAAAATATTTGCGGATATGCAAGATCTCGGGATTATGCTATCAATTCATGGAGAGACAGGAGACTTTGTAATGGATAGGGAGGCAAATTTTATGCCAAATTATGAGCTCATAGCAAAAGAATTTCCTCGTCTTAAGATAGTGATGGAACATATAACAACACGAGAAGCAGCTCAGACTCTTGATAAATATCCGAATCTCTATGCCACAATTACACTTCAGCATTTAGAAATTACTTTAGATGATGTTGCTGGATGAGCTCTCAAACCGCACTTGTTTTGTAAACCTATTGCAAAAAGGGATGAAGATAGAGATGCTCTTTTAGAACTAGCATTGTCAGGACATCCAAAAGTAAGCTTTGGTTCAGATAGTGCTCCACATCCTCAGCATGCAAAGGAGTGTTGTGGCTGTGCTGCGGGTGTATTTACAGCTCCAATAGCTCTGCAGGTACTTACAGAAATTTTTGAAAAAAATGAGAAGTTAGAAAACCTCCAGAAGTTTGTGAGTACAAACGCAATTTCAATATACGGTCTTACACCTAATACTAAAACGATAGAATTAGAGAAAAAAGAATTCCAGGTACCAGAGAAATATGGAAACGTAGTTCCATATAAAGCAGGAGAAACTATTGCTTGGAGTATAAAAACTATTTCGTAATTACTTGAGAAGTAAGTACAAGAGTGCCATACGTACTGGAATACCATTCCATGCTTGTCGAAAGAATGCAGCATTTGGAAGAGCATCTACTTCATAATCTACTTCATTTACTCTTGGGAGAGGATGCATGATAATGACATCCTTTTTTCATTTTGCGAGTACCTCTTTTGTGAGAATAAAGCTATCTTTAAGTCTTTCATATTCACTTATATCGGTAAATCTTTCACGTTGCATTCGAGTAACATATAATACATCAGCTTGCTTAATGCCATTTGTGTAGCTGTCTGTTTCTGTATAAGGTATATTTTTTTCATCTAAAAATTCTGTGACTTTTTTGGGAATTTTGAGCTCTTCAGGAGCGATAAATGTGAAGGATACATTTTGAAATAAGCCCATAAGAAATACGAGTGAATGAGTAGTTCGACCATATTTGAGATCACCAACAAGTGTTATATGGAGATTATCGAGAGACCCTTTTTCTTTTAGTATAGTGTATACGTCAAGAAGTGCTTGGGTTGGATGTTGGTTTGCCCCATCTCAGGCATTTATTACTGGTACAGTGACAACATCAGCAGTTCTCATAACACTTCTAGCCTCAGGGTGACGCATTACGAGTATGTCGCTGTACATAGCATTTATGATAGCATTATCTTCTATTGATTCTCATTTTGAGAGACTACTCCCATCACTGTCACTTACTGTGATAACCTCTCATCACAAGCGTTTCATTGCTGATTCAAAACTCATTCTAGTTCGAGTTGATGGTTCATAAAATAAAGAAGCCATTATCTTTCCCTGCAACTGTCATCCAGGTTTTTTGTGAAGAATAATATCTTCCATATCCTTCGCTGTTTTACAGATGTGTTCTATATCTTCTCGGGAAAACTGCTTCGTATGTAGGATATGTTCATGTTGAAAAATCATATATTTATAGATAGAAGATAAACTTTATATAATATAGGAAAATATGTCTAACTTACAATAAATAATTCGTCTATACTAACTTGAAAAATGAGTATTAGTCGTATACTTATTACATCTAATATTTAAATATTTTTTATGACTTTTTCTGCAAAGCTTTGAAATGTTTCTTTTCCATGAG
>JAHDGX010000030.1:0-3500 GCA_020631575.1 Candidatus Altimarinota bacterium
ACTTCAAAATCATAATCAAATCATTCGCAGTAAAGAAACATCATGTTCTTCCCTGTCTTTGTGATAATCTTTCTCATATCTAGGATAATCCCTACTACCGAGAGTTGTTCTTTTTGGAGCTTATCCTTAAAGGCCTTCTCGTCTTTTTTAAATTCTATTTCAAGTTCACTCAGTCAGGTTTTCAGTTTCTTGGTACTACGTGAACGACGCTGACAATATGACCTAAGACCATCAAGTGGATGTCATGTTACCATGTATCACATTACTTCTTTTTCTCCAAAAAGCTTTTGCTCAAAACTCAGTGGTTTTGACTCTTCTAGTACAAATCAGTCATCAAAATCATCTCATCAAAGTCCTGATTCAAACAGTCCTATCTGTGATGATTGTCTCTTTTTTTCTTCATTTTTTGAAGCTCTGATGATACTATCTATGTTAGCAAGAAGTGTCCCTCTCTCTCAAAATTGATCCATAGCTCATGCATAGATAAGAGCTTCAAGTGATTTTTTGAGCAGAATATCACGTCCTCATCTTTGAATAAAATCATTAATGTCTTCAAATGGTTTTTCTTTTCGAGCTTCGAGGATTGCATCGATTGGACCATCTCCAAGTCATTTTATAGCTTTAAGACCAAAACGAATATGTGTGTCATCTACATAGGTAAAGTGCTTCAGTGAACCATTGATATCTGGCCGCATTACCTCTATCCCATTTGATTGAGCTTCTGATACTTCGAGGATAATTCTATCCATATTTTCTTCATCAGAAGTCATCATAGAAGTGAGAAACTCTGTTCTATAGTGTGCTTTTAGATAGGCAGTTTGATACGCAATAAATGCGTAGCAAGCAGCATGCGATTTATTAAATGAATAATTCGCGGCTGGCATAATCATCTCCTCATATATATACTTCGATGTTTCTGGCTTATAGTTTTTAAATGAAGCAGCTTTCTCAACAAACTCTATTTTCAGTGCCTCTACAACATCGAGCTTCTTCTTTCAGACTCACCTTCTCAGAATATCAGCTTCACCCAAACTAAACCCTGCCATGTATTGTACTATAAACATAAGCTGCTCTTGATATACCGCAATACCATAGGTAACATCTAAGATTTTTTTGAGATCTTCTTCAAGTTTTCTTTTCTCTTCTTCTATTTCTTCATCTGAATATTTTTTCTTTTCCAGTATTTCTCGCAAGTCAGCTGTCATATACATAATATCCTCTCTTCCATACTTACGATCGATATAGGCCGGGATATAGGCAAGTGGTCCTGGACGATAGAGAGAAACCATCGCGATGAGATCCTCAAAACTATCTGGAGCAAGGTCTCTGAGGTATTTTCTCATACCTTCAGATTCAAACTGAAATACTCAGGTGGTATCACCATCCGCAAATATCTTATAGACATCTTGGTCATCCAGTGGTACATCGAGTATATCTACCCAATTTCACTTTGAATACTGGATAATCTCTTGAGCACGCTTAATAATCGTGAGGTTTCTAAGTCCAAGGAAATCCATCTTAAGAAGTCAGAGATCCTCAAGAGGATATGCTGAATACTGAGTTACGATAGACTCTGCGTCTTTTGGTGGATGCGCGAGTGCTGTAAAATTGGTCATTGATTCAGGAGCGATAATCACCGCACAGGCATGCACTCATAGTTGACGAACATTTCCCTCAATCTTAAGAGCATTGTCTATTATTTGTCTATATTTTGGTCTACTCCCATCATTATAAGCCTCTTTAAATTCAGGAGAATCTTCGAGAGCTCAGGCGAGCTTTGTTCCTGGTTTCTCTGGAATGAGTTTCACAAGCTCATTCATTTCTTGAAATGGGATCCCCATAACACGTCCAACATCTTTTACTGCAGCTCTTGCCGCAAAAGTACCAAAGGTACATATTTGGGCTACTTTGTCTGCCCCGTATTTATTGCGACAATATTCAACAACCTTGTCTCTATCATTATCTGCAAAGTCGGTATCGATATCTGGCATCGAGACTCTAGCAGGATTCAAGAATCTCTCAAAAAGTAAATCATATGGAAGAGGGTCTATATCTGTAATACCTGTCAAATATGCCATCAGACTTCCAGCTGCTGATCATCTTCATGGTCAAACTGGGATATTATTTTGTCGAGCCCAACCGATATAGTCGGCAACGATAAGAAAATATGCATTAAATCCCATTTCATGTACCACCACGAGTTCATATTCAAGCCTTTCTATTCTATCTTGCATTTGCTGATCCATACCTGCAAGTATCTCCTTTTTTCTTTCTCCATAATATGTGAGTGAGAGTGATTTTAGCTCTTCTGGAGAAGTATCTGTTAAAGCTTTCCCAAGTGATGGCATATCTGTTTTTTGGACAAGCTCAAAAAGAATCTCTTTAGAAATAGTATCTTTATATCTCCAGTTAATACCTGCATATGAGAGATACCTGAGATACCATTCATCACTTGTAAGCTCTTTTTTGGGAGTTTTTCCTGGGTTATTTTTTTGATATTTTTTTGCCTCCTCAAAGAGCGCTTGCATATCCTCAGGAAGTTCAAAAGTTGGTATCAGGATTCCTCCTGTCTCAATCTCTATGTCAACCATGTCAGCTATCTTCTGAGTATTCTCAAGAGCTTCAGGGATATACCCAAATATTTCTATCATCTCTTGCTCTGAGAGAAAGCTGTAATCTCATCTGGTTAAAGTCGGCCTGTCTGGGTTCTCTATTTCGTGTCCCGTTCCAAGTGCCATAATAACATCCTGCGTAGTCTTATCTTCTTTCTCGACATAGTATGGGTTTTGACAGGCAACGAGTGGAATATCGTATGTTTTGTATAGTTCTATCATTTTATCTGTCACAAGTTGTTGTTTTGGTATGTCTTGATGGTACAAAATCTCAAGATAATAATTATCTTGTCCAAAAATCTCCTGATACTGCTGTATTCTAGTAACTATGTCATCATCACTTTTTCATGAAAGTATCAGATATGGAATCTCCCCATGAATCGGTCCACTCAAACATACTACGTCGCTGCTGAACTCTTCTAAATCTTCAAATCTCACAAACGGAGTATCTCCGGGATTATCAAGTGAAGCTTTTGACACAAGCGCTATGATGTTTTGATATCCTTGAAGTGATTTTGCAAGTAAGACAAGCTTATGATTCAGCTTGTCATCTGTCATAGACTTTACATATATTTCACAACCAAGTATTGGAGTAATTCACTCTTTTTTACAGGCAAGATAAAATTCATGACAACCATGTAGGTTCCCAGTGTCAGTTATTGCCACAGCTTTCATGCCGTGCTCTTTCGCTTTCTTTACATAATCAGCTGGTTTTGGAAGACCCTCTAAAATAGAGTAATGCGTGTGGGTATGCAGATGAACAAATGCCATAAAACTGTCTAAAAATTATATAAAACAAGTGTACTGAAAACAAAAAAAAAGACGAGTCAAAGTGACCGGTCTTTGTTGGAAAGTTGTTGATAAATTAATAGGTCACTCTCACCTCAT
>JAHDGX010000030.1:3600-12967 GCA_020631575.1 Candidatus Altimarinota bacterium
TTACAGCCCTCTTTTGCGAGCCTGTAAGCTATTGCTTCTCCTATCCCAGTACTCGCACCAGTTACGATTATTGTTTTACTTTTTAGGTTCATACTTGTGAATATTTGATTAGTTATATAATACTCCCATATTAACAATATCTTCCTTACAGTAAAGAAATATGTCAGTGCAGATAGAGCCATCATGGAAAGAGCTTCTCAGTGAGGAGTTTGAGAAAGAATACTTTAAAAATATTCAGAGCTTTTTGAAATCGGAAATAGAGGCTGGTAAAGTGATATATCCACATCCAAAAAATATCTTTGCAGCTTTTGAAGCTACACCGGTAGATACGGTAAAAGTTGTTATACATGGTCAAGACCCCTACCACTGAGAATGACAGGCCCATGGACTGAGTTTTTCAGTGCAAGAGTGAGTCAGAGTTCCTCCAAGTCTCAAAAATATGTATAAAGAGATAAAAGCCGAGTATCCTGATTTCACGATTCCTAAGCCATGAAATCTGGAACATTGGGCTCAGCAGTGAGTCTTGTTACTCAATAGCATTCTCACGGTAGAAAAATCAAAACCAGCCAGCCACGCAAAGTGTGGATGGGCAAATTTTACTGACTCTGTGTTACATAAATTATCTGAATCACGAGAATGAATCATATTTGTACTTTGGGGAAATTTTGCAAGGTGAAAAAAAGTACTTATTGATACCAACAAGCACTTTATTCTAGAATCTCCACATCCTTCACCATTTTCAGCGCATAACTGATTTTTCTGAAATGGACATTTCAAAGAGATCAATAGAGTTTTAGAGTCTCAGTGAAAGAAAAAAATTCAGTGGTAGTCTACTTTTCTGTCATGTTATATATTCAATCCCAGTCTTCTCATGGAGGAGCAGTAATATATGTTTCACAGCGAACCATATAACTCTTGGATGGAGTATCTCACTGTTGAGCAAGAGAAGAAAATACGTCAAAAGCGTCTGAAAAGTTTCTCTCATTATAAAGCTCAATAGCCATCATAAACGAATCTATAATCTGTATCTGGGTATCTATTAAGCAGCCCTTCTCTCAAAGAAGTTCATAGATTTTTACTGGTATATCTTTTCATTTTACTGTGATAGTATCTAAATAACGAAATTCATAGAAGTCTTTTGCTGCAAACTGTACCACCTCACTCACGCATACATATGTCCCGTAAAATTTATTTACTCATTCAAGCCGTGAAGCTAAATTAATATTATCTCACAAGGCAGTAAACTCCATTTTTTTTCATATTGCCCCTATATTTCCTATAATAGCAGATCCTCCATGAATTCACATTCGAGCTTTTATCCTTGACCCTAATTTCCTTTCCCACTTTTGATTTACAGTATCCAAAGCTTCTTTTTGGAGTAATGCCGCTCTGCAAGCAGATATGTAATCAGCATTTGAATGCTCAGTAAATGCACCCCAAAGAGCCATGATTGCGTCTCATTCAAACTTATCAACATGTCATTCTTTATCCATAATAATTGATGTCATGACAGAGAGATATTCACGAAGAAAAGTCACAAGTTCTCCTGGACTTAATTTTTCACTGAGGGAAGTAAATCATTCTATATCTGAGAAAAAACAAACAAGATTCTTTTCCTGTCCATCTAAGTTCACTTTCCCATGCTCTAGGAGTATTTCATCCGCTATGTTTTCTCATACATACTCACTGAGTGCCTGATTTAGTTTTCTTTTATTGGTATCTTCAATCAAGTATTTCACAATATTTGCTGAAGTAAAAGCTAGAAGTAGTGAGAATATAATCTCTGATGGAAAATTAAGAATCAGGTTTGTACCTAGAAGAATACTTATAGGAAATATAAACCAAAACACTGCTACTATACCAATATTACTAAAGACAAGTACTCTATTAGAAGGAGATAGATTTACAGAGACAGAAAGAATGACAAGAAAAAATATGAGAATCCACTCTAATTGTGAATCAAAATACATAGCATACTCTCTTGTAAGAAGTGTATTGAGTATATTCGCATGTACATTTACTCCATATTCAATTCCATTTGGAGTAAAGAATTCATCCTTGAGCCCTTCTGCAGCTGGACCAATTAAGATAATCGCATCTGTAATATCAATATCCTTACTAAGCTTGCGCAAAGCTGATTCATTGTATACATCAGCAAAAGAGATACGTGTGAAATTCTCTGGTGGAATAAAATTTATGAGTATTTCATTTGATCCTTTTGAAGCAAGAGGATATGAGATGTTAGGTGAAAAATTATAAAATCATCCTTTATAGGAACCGTAGCCATCTCATGAATCCTCATATAAATATTTATAAAAACTTCGCATTATTTCAAGAGAAAAGTGCTCATATATTCTTCCCTCAGAATCTCTTATAGCTGGTGTAAATGAATATACCGTATTATTTGAAGATTCAATATTAGGAGGAAGATATCCTGTAGTGTAGCTTCATGATTTGATTCCACTATATGGAGTTTGAATTTCTCACTTATTGTTCAGCGCTGATCAGAGTACTATATTTCTTGCATCGGAGATACTCTTTATAAAAATCTTATCTTCTTGTTCAGAAGAAGGATCTAGAAATAATATATCAAAAGCTACCACTGCCGGCTTATATTTTTTGATATTTTCAAGAAATATAGCATACGCACTTCGAGGGAATGGGAATCTTCCTACTTCTGAGAAGCTCTTATCATCTATTTCTACAATGATAATGTGAGGATTTGCTGTCAACCCAACAATTTCACTTTTCACATGATAGTATTTATTTTGAATTGATTTATTGAGAACCCTAAAAAAGCTACTACTCAAAAGTAAAATGAAAACGATAATAATGGAGATTATTACCGTAAGAACATTATTACTTTTTAGTAAGCTCGTCATGCTTGTAGTTTATTGTGTGAGTTTCTGGAGAGTACCCCCAAAATTCTCTTCTAAAAGATCTTGTATCTTTTCTTCTGCCCCATCAAGAGCATTTCATATACTATCTGAGTTAATTTCTGAGATTTGAGAAAAATCAATATCAAGAATATCACCTAACTGATCAAAGCTGCCTGAAAATTCTTCTAAAAGTCCTTCTGGTATATAATCAAGTCATCCTTTTAAAATAGAAACATCGCTTTCTGAAAGTTTATCAATATTATTTCAAAGAAATCTCACTGTTTGCTCTAATCATGCTGCGTTTTCAGATTCTACTATATCTTGCAGGTCATATCATGAAGATGCAACCAGTCTTTGCGAGTCAGTAGTGCTCACTCATAAGCTTACGAGAGCTGATTTATAACGCATCTTTTTATTATAGTTAGAGTCGCTTGGAGATACGAAATTCATTTGTTGGTATTTTCATAAAACATAATCATACAGATCTGTTTTACTATCCTCTGAGAGTCAAGAAATATAACTATCAACTTTTGATTGATCTTCATAGGTATCAAGTATATAAAAGAGTGCATGCTTTGGTGAAATCCACCTCAGTAAGAAAAGAAAAGGATTTGATGATTGAAGTGAATCTTCTAAGTCACTTTTTAGTCTTCAGATCTGCTGCGCATCAAAGTTATCGTTTAGCTCCGTCCAGGCTGCATCCTTTAATTCCGATACATATTTAGAGAGTTCGATAAAAGAAAACGTATCAAGATTCAGAACATTTCATTCAGATATTGTCATGGTTGAACCATCTTGAGCTGTGAGCTCGACTACATGATCTGAAACATGTATGAAGTCTTTTTCAAGGTCTACATCAAAAACCGTTCCTCTTACACCGGCTTCTACTCCATCAAAAGTCTGAGTAAATGATGAGTCTTGTCAGATAAATGACACTACGTTAGACCAAGTTTTACCAGCTATCAAATCAAAAGATATATTAATGTTGGTGAAATCTCTAGAAATTTGATTCTGCTCTATTGATATTTTCGTATTCCCTCATAAACGAGTCATACTTCCATCACCCCATTCAATCACTGCAAGTGATGAGTTTCCTATTACTCTTATCTTGTCTCAGGAGGAAAGGATATTTTTCATATCAACATCCAACCTCGTTTCATTAAGTGTTGCATTTCACTTCACAAGAGTAAGGTACGAATTCGTATCTCTATTTGCGTTTGAATATGCCGAAAACACTTGTAAGCACACTATCAATGCAATAACTGAAATAACTATGATTATAAATTTATTTTTTAGCTTTTTCATTATACTGGTGTATGAAAAAATAATGAGATTATAATACTATAAAATATAGTTTTTCCAAAAAATATGAAGCATCTCCTACAATACATTTTCATTTTTCTCATTATTATAATGCTCTACCTCACATACCTGGTTGGAAGTTATAAATATACAGAATATAAAGTTCTCCAATATATTGACAGTCTCACTGATACAAATAAAGAATTTCTTAATAAGATACAAGAAGCAAAATTCTCCCTTGAATACAAGAATACAAAGGCATATAGAAATAAAATCTTAAAGTCTGAATGATGAAGAAAAAACAAATGAGAGGAAGTCCTATACCTCATCCAAGAAGATATCTATAATAAGTATACAAATGATACTCCTGGGGAAAACACAGAGCAAAACACTACGGGAGACCTACTTACAGAACAAAGCCTCATCTCTACTATGACTATTTATCAAAAGTGGATATATCTCATCTTTGATAAAGATATTCGATAAAAAACTCTCCAAAATGGAGAGTTTTTTATTATAAGTCTGAAAAGTCTGCAGGAAAATCATCAAGTGAATCAGGATTTGTTGTATTATATTGGACTGAAGGAGTAGAGGCTCAAAATATTTTATCTCCAATCTCTTCAATTTTTTCAAAAATTCTTTGAGGTTTTGCATATCTTTCGACATCAAGTCAGAGAAGCCTCCCGAATACTGGAAATAGGAAAATAGTAAGTACCGTTACTACTACTCAAATCACAGCAAATCTGATAGTGTTTATTGCTGGCTTAATCTTATCATCTTTTCCTCCTGAGAGTATGAGTAAAAGTCCTCACCAAAGTATAAAAAGTATAGAAAGGAGTCATGCAGCGAGCACAAAAAGAGAGATAGCAAGTAACACAAACTCTCCAAAATCCATTTTTGCTTCAAATATTGATCCTGTTTCGTTTACCGCGTATACAGCAGAATAGAGCATATTTCTTTATATATAAATAATTATTCTTGTTCTAGCACCTTGAGTGTTATTTTTTTTCCTATCTTCATTCACTGAAGGCGTAGAATTGATCGGAGAGCATTTACAGTTGCTCCTTTTTTTCAAATTATAATCCCCATATCTTGACTATTGACCTCAAGAGTAAGGAGTGTTCACATTTCATCATCACGAGATTCAATCTTTATATCAGCGGTATGTTCTACAATATTTTCAACAAGATACTGTAAAAATTCTACTTCTTGCATAAAAACTTGGTTATATAATAATAAAAAATTACTACGGAACAAATATTTTTGCTGCGTAGTAATAAAACATTAGAGAGAGATATTATTTGTCTCCATGAGTTTTTGAACTCTTGGAGAAAACTGAACCCCATTTGAAACATATGTCTTAACTTTATCTAAGTCTTTAATTTTGAATTCTTTTGTAAAAGGGTTGAAGTATCCAAGTACTTCTTTATATCCATGTTTTGCAGCTCTTGTATGTTCTGTAAGAACTATTCTGAAAAAAGGCATATTCTTTTTTCCAGCTCTAGATAATCGTATTTTTAACATGTTCAGATTGTTGTAAAATTAAAATTTTTTATTGTTTTATGGTGCCCAGACCGGGGATTGAACCCGGACTCCCGAAGGAACAAGATTTTAAGTCTTGCGTGTCTACCAATTCCACCATCTGGGCAGAAGGTAGGAATCATTAAAGAATTCCTTTTTTCTTAAGAGTCTTAAGTCCTTTAGCACTCACGCGGATTCTATATGTTAGTCCAGTTACTGGATCTTTTATATTCTTGTAAAATAGGTTTGGGTAAAACTTTCTTTTTGTTGCTCTGAGAGACTTACTTCTATTGTTCCCAGTAGATGTTCTTTTCCCTGTTACGTCACATACTCTAGACATGATTTATTTGGTAATGAAAAATAAATAATTATGCTTTGATTTCGACTCCTACTCCGCTCGGGATGGAGATTCCTTGTAGCATTTCAAGTGTTTTTGCAGTTGGCTCTTGTATTTCAACAAGTCTTTTATGTCTTCTGATCTCAAACTGTTCTCTTGCATCTTTATTAACAAAGGTAGATCTATTCACTGTGATTTTTTCTATTTTAGTAGGAAGTGGTATTGGACCAACAACTACAGCTCCTGAATCTTTTGCAATTCAAACAATTTTAGCAACAGCATCATCAAGTAATCTATGATCAAATGCTTTTACACTAATTCTAATTTTTTGTGCATCTTTTTTTGCAGCCATCTATATCGTATTTGTAAATAAAAATAAAACTCCCGTGTCAAACACCGGAGTGACACCTGAGAAGCAGAAAATGTAATGATATTTCCTAGCAAGCTCTCTCAAAAAAATATTTTTGAGAGAGATATGCTAAGCAACATATATCGTTTGAGAGTAAATTATGCGTGAATTTTTGCAACAACTCCAGATCCAACAGTTCTACCACCTTCTCTGATTGCAAATCTTAGACCTTCCGTCATGGCAATCGGTACTTGAAGATCAACAGTCATTTGGATGTTATCACCAGGCATAACCATTTCAACTCCAGCAGGAAGTTCGATATCACCTGTAACATCAGTAGTTCTAAAGTAGAATTGTGGTTTATATCCTTTGAAGAAAGGAGTATGTCTACCACCTTCGTCTTTTGAAAGTACATATACTTCACATTCAAATTTTGTATGTGGAGTAATTGATCCTGGTTTCGCAAGAACTTGACCTCTTTCAACATCATCTCTTTCAATACCTCTGAGTAGAAGACCAGCGTTATCACCAGCTTCACCTCTATCTAGTTGTTTGTGGAACATTTCTACCCCAGTACAAGTAGTTTTTGAAGTATCTCTAATACCAACGATTTCGATTTCATCACCAACATTGATAACACCTTGTTCAATTTTACCAGTAACAACAGTACCTCTCCCTTTAATAGAGAATACATCTTCAACTGGCATAAGGAATGCTTTATCAAGATCTCTCTCAGGAACTGGTACGAATTCTTCAATAGCTTTGAAGAGTTCAACGATAGTTTTTGCACCGTATTCTTTATCCATATCAGTAGGGTTTTCAAGAGCAACAAGTCCTGAACCTCTAATAACTGGAGTATCATCACCTGGGAAGTCGTATTTAGAAAGAAGATCTCTAATTTCCATTTCAACAAGGTCTAGCATTTCTTCGTCGTCAACCATATCACATTTGTTGAGGAAAACAACGATATAAGGAACACCTACTTGTCTTGAAAGAAGGATATGTTCTCTTGTTTGAGCCATTGGCCCATCAGTAGCAGCACAGATAAGGATAGCAGCATCCATTTGTGCAGCACCTGTAATCATGTTTTTAACATAATCAGCATGTCCTGGACAATCAACGTGAGCGTAGTGTCTTGCTTCTGTTTCGTATTCAACGTGTGAAGTATTAATTGTAATACCTCTTTCTCTTTCCTCAGGAGCGTTGTCAATAGATGCGAAATCTCTAACTTCACCACCTTGAAGAGCAGTAAGTACAGCAGATATACCTGCAGTAGTAGTAGTTTTACCATGATCTACGTGACCGATAGTCCCGATATTCATGTGTGCCTTAGATCTGTCGAAAGCCATAATCGTAAAGTAAAAAAATAATAATTAAAAAGTGTTCTGTAATATAAGAAAAATTGGCAAAAAATCAATATTTTAACTTCTTGCTTTTTTAACCTTTTTTTCAATAAGTTGCATTGCTCTTCGAAGTTTTCTATGAGCATGTCCTGTTAATCTAGCCATTTTATATTTTGTTAGGATTTATTCCGTATTTTTTAAGCTTTGCTAAAACAATTGTCATAGCATTTGCTAGCCATTTTGTTTCTCATTCAAATGCAATTCTTTCCTTAAGTTTCTTAAAGTGAGTAATTGATTTACCTACTTTTCATCCTGTAACAGGACCTTTCTTATTTACTGAGTAGTTTAATCTTCTTGGTCTCTTATTAGCTGGCATACATCCAAAATAATTAATAAAAATGGTGGAGAATAGGAGAGTCGAACTCCTGACCTCTCGCGTGCAAGGCGAGCGCTCTAGCCAACTGAGCTAATTCCCCAGGCTCTTGTTTTTGTACATCACCCTAGTGGTGAGCTATAAATGGCGGGAGCGACGGGACTCGAACCCGCGACCTCCGCAGTGACAGTGCGGCGCTCTAACCAAAACTGAGCTACGCCCCCATTTGTAGCCAAAAACAAGGCTTCATTTCAAATGAAGCGAGGGAATTATATAAAATTTTTCACTCTTTGCAAATGATTTTTATAGTTTTTAAAGTTCTTTCAGCTTTCAGATAACTTGATTTAAGCTTGTATATCACTTCATACTCATATACTCTTCAAACTCTTTATTAATTCTCTCAAAACATGCAACATCTTCCTTTCAAAGAACCGTTCCAAGTTGTACCAAAGAGGCTCATGCGAGTAAATGCTCAAATACATCAACTCCAGACTTAATCCCTCCACAACCAATAATCGTCACACTCTCACCCAAAAGCTTGTAAAACATTCGCACATTTGCAAGTGCTACTGGCTTCACGTAGTCTCCACCAAGTCACCCAAGTCATCATTTTGGAGCTATCAGTGGGCTCTCTGTTTCTGGATCTATTATAAGGGTGTTTCCAACTGAATTAATACAGGTAATAAAATTTACTGGGTACTTCTTGAGTATATTTGCCATCATCTCAGTATGTACTGGGTCAAAGTACGGTGGTAGTTTAAAACCTATTGGTTTACTTCCAGGGACTGCGAATATTTTTGAGAGAAGTTCATCTGAAGCTTCGAAATCATAGGCAATTTGTGGTTTTCAAACGACATTTGGACATGAGAGATTGATTTCAAGAATATCAACATTTTCATCATTTTGAAAGGCTTCTACAAGCTCAATAAAGTCTTCAGGACAAAATCCTACAATTGAGACACTTATTGGCTTATCAGGAAACTCAGACTTAAGTTCTGCTGCATATTCTAAGTACTTTTTATACCCATGATTTGCTAAACCGATTGAGTTAATACTTCCAAGCTCAACTTCTTTATACCTTGGCTCAGGGTTACCGTCTCTCGGAAGAGGAGAACATGACTTCATCAATATAGCGCTACTCTCTGAGTTTCATAGAGCCTTTAATTCGTCAAGAGTCGTACAGCGAGGACCTGATGAGTTATACACTACTCATGGAAAAGAAACATTTCAAAGCTTTGCAGAAAAAGTCATAAAAAATATTTA
>JAHDGX010000031.1 GCA_020631575.1 Candidatus Altimarinota bacterium
ATCATCATCATCTTCTTCTTCTTCTTCTTCTTCTTCTTCTTCTTCTTCTTCTTCTTCGGGATGATGAATATGAAAATCAAAAAATTCTAACTTTACAGATAATTCTATTCAAAATGAAATTAACAATTTTGATACAAAAGTAGAATCACTTTTCTATATTATTAAGTAAATATAAAATACTTTTTGAAGAAAATATTGTTTTTCCTGAGAAGATTTATATAAATGTAGGAGTTTTATTATTTTAATTTTATATTATGTCGGCTTTAACAGCAAAGAAAACAACAGAATGAACGAAATGGAGAAAAATAATTCTTCCACTATATGTTATCATTTCAGCTCTTTTTATTCTCTATGTATGATATAGCTATTTTCAATGAGTGGTATATAGATCATGAGCTATATCATGACAGCAACAATGATATACAACGGCAGTAATTGAGCTCATTAATAGGGTAGGTGAGAAATGTGAGCCAGTAGCTATATCAGCATGAGAAACACAAGTCGATGTGATAAATGTAGCATGTCTGCAACAACAAGCTTCTGCTGAAACAAGTTTTACTTGAAGTGAGTCTGCCCAGTAGATAGTAGTCTAAAGTAACTTAAGCATTGATTTCGTTGTAAATCAATGCTTTTTTAAAACTTAATTGGTTTTTTTACTCGTTTTTTCTTAGTATACACTTATTATACTATATCATTATCACCCAATTATGTTTTCTATCCATAAAAGAGTTGTGAGTTACATTTCCATAGTTTGCATATTATCAAGTTCTTTGTTTGTGTGAGTGCATGCAAGTGAACAAGACTTCAATCAGGCAAAACCCCAGATAGATAAGGTACGTGCTACCGATCCTACTCTTCCTACAACTGCGTGAGATCAAAAAGGATCGGTTGGGTATATACTTTCCCGTCTTTTTGATAGTGATGGGAAAATATCTAACTGGTTTTTAAAAGTACTTTGAACCCGTTCTGATAATGCGGTACTGAGATGGGAATGAGGTAATGGAGGTCAATTTGTGGAGGGGAGTATATTTGATGATGGTCAAAGAGTAGAAATATCTAATAGGCTGACTGTATGAGGTGATGAATACGATACAATATGAGTACTATCTGCAAGATGAACAGGGAAAGAGTTATTTACTATTCAAACAGATGATAATACTAGCACTGCTTGAATAGCTTTTAGAAATTCATGAGGAGCTTATACCACAGCTATATACAGAAGTGATGCATGAACAAATCAAGCAGATTTGAGATTTGCTGGTTGAGCTGCAACTTGAACCATAGGGGACCTAGACGACTATTTGGTTATTAAATGATGACTATCAGGAGGTAATGTTGGTATTTGAATAAATAATCCAAGTGCAGCACTAGAAGTGAAAAATGACACTGGTTTGAAAGTAACAGAGTGAAATCCAGCATTTTCAAGACAAATCACTATCCTTCCAGCAAATAATAGTTGATGAGTAGCTTCTGTTCTTTCAAATAGTACTGCAAGATTTGATATTTGAGGTTTAAATACAGTAATGTCATTTATTGCAGGAAAAGTATGAATATGAAATACTTCACCAGATTATACTTTTGATGTTACTGGAGATATAAATTTAACCTGAGATGTAAGAAAGAATGGAGTAATTTTAGATTTAGCTTGAAAATTTCAGGATTGAGCAACAAGCTGAGAGGTATTTTATAACGGTGGTAACGTTGGTATAGGGACAAGTGATCCAAATACACTTCTTGACGTCGCGTGAAATGCTTCAGTCCAAAGATTACTAGTAAAAGTGAATAATGTTTGAGATACAAGTGACATTGATTTGACTTCGAATTGACTCATTAGTACAGAAAATAGTTTATTTCTTGTATCAGATAGTGATAACAATGAGACATGAAATAGCGCAGCAGTTATTATTTGAGCTAATGCAAATGGTACTACAGGTATGACGGAATATATGAGAATAAATAATGCTTGAAATGTAGGGATCTGAACTAATAACCCTACAAGTAAACTAGACGTAGTATGAGATATTAATTTTACTGGTAATTTATACCAAAGTTGAGCATTGTTTGATGCTGGGAAATGGTCAATAGATGCAGAGTGAGAACTAACAAATACAGACAATGAGGAGTTAGATGTAAATAACTATGTAGCACTTTGAAACACAGCGTGAAACCCTTCTGATAGTGTTTGAGTACGATTGGGGTCAGATTTTTGAGGAAATATGGATAGAAATACCTATCAAACATATATGAGTCAAACTTTTACTCCTGACACATTGACAGGAAATAGGTCAAGTTATGGACATTTTATAGATCTAAATAATAACAAATGAGGAACAAGTACTACTGGTAATAGATCATACGGGTATGGAGTGTTTTCTCGTATAGAGAATACAGGGACAAATTATGCTTATGATAATAAATGAGGTTATTTTGATGCAAGAAATGCTTCAACTGTATGAGCTTATTTAACAAACGGTATATACTCACAAGCAATCCAAAATGACACAACATGAAACTCAACCGTTAACCTTGTTTATTGAGTAAACGCAGTATCTCGTTGAGAAACAAACGCAGTCTGAGATTCGAAAATAACCACTGCAAGGTGAGTAACTTCATCCGTATATGCATATGAAACGGATATTGCTACAGCCGATGGTGTGTTTGGGATTGCTTCAACAAATAATGGTGATGGGGGAACTATTGGTACTGCCTATGGGGTACGATGATATGTAAATAGTGACAGTGATGATGGAGGAAGTATCACAAATGCTAGAGCTTGATACTTTTTTAGTTATGGTCGAGATACTGCACCGCTTATGACCAGCTCTATTTGAGTATATGGGGAAGCAAATGATGGTGTTACAGGAATTTGAGGACAATTTGTAGCTGATGATTCTAGAGCTACTAATAACTATGCAGTATATGCAAATGCTGCAAATGCAAGCTGAGATAATTATGCAGTTTACGCTATAAACGGGGATAATTATTTTGCGGGCAATATTGGTATTGGGGAAGAAAATCCTACTATGAAGTTAGATATAGGTTGAAGTGATACATCTGGGATACGATTTAGAAATGCAGCAGATAATGATCATGCATCTTTAGGATTATTGAATTGAGGTTTAGCTATTAGTGGGCTTTCATCATTTGCCTGAAATGAACATCTATATGTTTCAAATACTTGAAATGTATGAGTTTGAACAGCGAATCCAGCTTCTTTATTCGAGATAGAGTGAACAGATACTGGTTGAAGTTACTGGAGATGGGATCAAAGTAATGCTCATGTGACTTTTAAGAATAATAATGCTGCTTCAGCTTGGTGATTTAAACCAAGAGATACATGAAATTTTGATATAGATTACAACGATGTAGATATGTTGACTATACTTCCAAATGGAAACGTAGGTATAGGGACAAATAATCCAACAGCGAAATTACAAGTTAATGGAAATATCATATCAAGTGCTCCGACGGCAAACAACCATGTTACTACAAAAGGATACGTAGATACGCTTGTTTCACAATGAGTTTCATGGAAAGCTCCTGTTGCAAGCTCTGCTACGGCAACTTACGGTGCATGTGATACTTGAAAAGAGTGATGGGCTACATATAACCAGTCCGATGATATTATATACCTCTGTAATGGGACTGCGTGGGTGTCAATATGAGCTTCAGCGAGCATCCCTTATGCATCTACAACGAATGCATGAAGATTACAACTTTCAGGTGATTTAGGGGGGACTTGGAATAATGTTCAACTTACTAATAACTCTGTTGTAAGTGCAAATATTACTGACGGAACAATTACAGCAAATGATTTGGCTGCTAACTCAGTATGAAATAGTGAATTAATTGACAACCCATTGTTTGAAACAATAACAACAACTTCATCAGCATGAATATCTTGGGAAAATGGAATAAATAATATAACTCACAACGATTGAGGTTGAAATGTTCAAATACGTATGTGACATGATTTTACCACTAGTGATGAAAGATTTACTCATTGAGGATCAGCTTTTTTTATAGGGTGAGACCTAGATAATATTAATCCTTGATCAGCGAACCTAGATTTTAAGGTTTCTACAAACGGTGGAGCATGAAATGATGCGGCAGTAACTTGGGGAAAAATATTTAGAATAGGAGATAATGAACTTACTTGGGACGGTAATAGTATATTAACTAGTGGGGATTCAATTCCAGGAGATTCCATAACAGATAATACAATAGATAGTAGTGAAATACAAGCAGATACTCTCACTGATGCAGATCTAGCTCCGAATTCAGTATGAAATAGTGAATTAATTGACCTACCAACAGTTACTCAGCTAAATTTGGCATCATGAAATGATAATGGAGTGAGATTTTGGTCAAGTGATAGTTATGAAATTTCGATGTGAAATACCGCAAATTATCAATATGGTCCTGTAACTGACTATTCTATTAAAACTAATATGAGTAATACAACAGGGAGAGGTTTTACCTGGTGAGTAGTAGGGCAAGCTCCTAAAGTTGCTATTGCTGCAACAACATGAAACTTTCAAACAGCAGGTATAGTAAGAGCAGAGTGATGATTACAAATTGGTCCAGATGCATTATTTATCAGAGATACAGCAAATCGTATTGCAACAGATGATACTTTTTATGTAAGAGCTGCAAGTCCGAATACTTACCTTTACTCTACTAACACATATTTAGGTGGAGGTTCATGAGATACTACTCGACTGAGATGAAATAATTTTGTTTGGAATCAAGGTGTGATAGAGGGAAATGGGGACGTAGGTATAGGAAATACTAACCCATGACAAAAGTTGGATGTAACTGGGACGGTAAGAGCAACAGCTTTTGTATATAGCTCAGATGAAAGACTAAAAACAAATATAGAGTCATACAGGGATGCCACATCGGTTATAGATTGAATTCGAGCAGTGAGATATGACTGGAAGGATTCAGAAAAAGGATCAGATGTATGAGTCATAGCACAGGATGTGCAAGCTGTGTTCCCAGAGGCAGTAAAAAAAGATAGTGAAGGGTATTTATCAGTAGATTACTCTAAACTCGTAGTACCCCTTATACAAACAGTTCAAGATCAACAGGATCAGATTGACCAGCTTCAGAGACAAGTAGAACTTCTTCTAAAATAATAATTTATAGATGAAAAATATTAATTCAAAAATACTATTTTCCTCCTTTTTAGGTGCTATATGCATAGTGCCTCTGAGTGTTTGGGCTATCAATACCGTTGCTACAGGTTTTCAAACAACTACGAGTGATGTAGAGATTGATGCTCACAGTACTTGCCAAAACGTAAAGCATACATGATCAAACTCATATTTTGTACCAACAAAGACGAGTGCTGAGTGGAGTGCTTTTAGGAATAATACACCAAGCGATGTTGCATTGAGTGCTTGTGGTGGAGGTGGTTGATGAGATGATCTTCCAACAAACTTGGTAGATATTTTTGATCCGTCAGAGCCTTTTGATGATTATTGGACAAGTAATACATGTGATCCAAATGCTATTAATGTTATTTCTATAACTCCATGAACTGATAAAATCCCATCTTCCGTCCCTGCAAATACGATATATAGCTTAGCATGAGGAAATTATATACAGTCTTACGGTGTGGGAATCAATAACTGTTCAGCAATTGTTTCAGAAAATGGAGCGAATATATATGCCTCTCAGTTTTTAGGTACTTTTACATCAGCTATGAGAATGAGTGGGGTTAATGGAATATTTTATTGACTCACTATAGATGGAGAAAATGATGGTTCATGAGGTACTCATCAGAGAGTGAGAAGTGGGTTTTATGTAGGCGCAGACAATAATACTATTTATAAGTCAAAAGCATTTAGATATGATTTATATGGGATTAGATCTCAGTGATATGATAACGCGTATATTTATGAAGTTACCACTGCGTATAACGGTGAAAGTGGAATGTCCATTGGTCTCTCACATAGGGTAGATAAATGTTTATCGTATTGAAATGTTAAAGATTGAATAGAGGCCCTACAGTTAGCTCCACATATATCAAACTGTAGGTTTTATAATAATTGAGAGAAATGATTATCTTTGTCTACCACATGAATATCAGCAATATTGAATAATGTTTTGTCTTATAACAATCAAGCTTTTTCAACTACAGTTTGATATAGGGATGCGATAAGTAACAGTGCATTTTTTAATAACGGATGAAATGGTATCTGGTCATATCACAACACTACTTGAGACAGAGTAGTCTATAATAGTGTGATGTTTAAAAACTCTTGAGATTGAATAAGTGTTGATTCCTCATCTCCTTTGACAGCAATTAATGTAAAGTCATATGGAAAAACAGGAAGACAGATTTGGCTTAGGTCTACCTGAGGTGGGTTAAAATATTACTGATCACTTAAGAAATTTGATTCAGATTTTGTGTTTAGTTCTACAAAATTGACTCAATGAACGGATTGATTCTTATGATTTCCGAATGGTGTAATAGATGACACTTGAACATTTAACGCAACATGGGCTATAGTTCCTTCTGTTTCTTGATGGAACATTAATACAGAATCTTTTCAAGCATGAACCTATGATGAAAACATAACATACACTTTCGGATCCAATATACCAAATCAGTCTCAACCAATAAGATATAATACAACAACGAATTCTTATGAGTTTTATTGAGTAGATGGAGTAGACTATGATAGCACGAAAAAAATAGGAGAATGGTAGAATGAAATAAATAAAAAACTCAGAATCAATTCTGAGTTTTTTATTGTGTATTTTTTTACTTTCGTACTAACTTTTTAATACTTGCTCTGATAACCTGATTTTCTTCTAGAAAGGTTATGTCTTCATTTGCTATCCAGAGGATTTGAGAGTAGATATCTCAGGGATACGTATTTATATCTGATATGGTATTTCAGAGTTCATCTATATATCTCTTATCCTCGTTGAGGGCTCAAGTATAGATTTCGTATTTATTTTCTCATGGGCCAGTTGCTCTGTTCTTATGTACGAAGAATATTTCATTTTCTTGTAGAGCTGATGTATCCAGGTCTTTTATTATATTTGTGAGATTTTGCTTTAGTACTTGGACTCTATTTGTTTCATTATATTTAGCAGTAACGTCGGTACTAAATATAAGAATATTTACGATTCATAGCATTACAAATGCGAGTATAAATACTCATACAATAATTCAGACAAATGACTCGGCTTTCGTATTTTGTATCATTTTGATAAAAGATATTTTCGTATATACTAACGCATGTTACTCTATTATTTTTTGAGACAATTGCAAGTAGCATGAGAGGGAAGCATATAGACATCTTACGAAAAGCATTCACTATTGTAGAACTCATGGTTTCTATTGTAATTTCTGTTCTTTTATTAGGAGGGATTTTCTATTTTATGAGTGATACTATATTATGAATATCTCGCAGCTCAGCACAGGCAAACTTTTTGAAAGAGTTTTACTGATTTACTACTATATTAGATAGTTGAGATCTAGAGATTCTTCATGATTATGATGCGTCAAGCTTTGATGTAGCACTTCTCAGATCACTTGATGGTGATTCAGGAGTACTTATATGAGTTGTAGATGGTGATGATTTACAGCTGAGTGCTACAGGAAGTGCTGATATATACCATAAGTCTGTACTGTGATACCGTTCTCTTTCGAGCACTGAAATAACTGCAATAAATGCTGATCCTGACGTTATATATGACTATAACTTCTTTGGTGATAAAACATTCCAGCTGTTTTATCTCAGAAACTTTCAGCTCACGTCATATAATTCTTGATCAACGGTTGAGATGACACTTGATATTTCTCCAAGTTATAATCCAAACTTTCAAAATCAAGAGTGGCTGTCAGTTCCTCAAAATGAAGTGTTTACTTATTCTCTTGTATTTTAAATGAAACATCAACTTACATCATGAACCGTACTCGTATATACTATGGTATTAGTAGTTATATGAGTGTTTATGGCTACTGTAGTACTCAATATAGCAGTGCAATTATCTGTTGAATATGAGAAAAGAAATATTGAGATTTCTCTTGCTAATGTAATAAAAACAAAGTGAGATCTGAGTATGAAATATGCTCGAGACACAAACAATACATGAAGTTGATTTATGGATAATGTATCCTGCCCCAACAATATTACTATGAGCTGAACTACACTGCGTACAACGTCAATCAGTACTGATATACGGTATTTATGAGGAAGTATTTTATGTCGCTGAGAATCTGCACATAATGGGAATGATTTAGATTTTTATTTTAATAGCGACTATACAGACTTACAGTTTGCTGAGTATGAGTGATTACAAGTGACTATAAACTCATGAAGTCTCACAGGAAATTTCACAGATTCAGATACTACTTTTATTGATATTATAACAACAGGATATCTCAGTATAGATTGATATGATGATGATTTCGATGATGATGATTATACTATTGGCTCAAGTTGATGACTTGACTATCCAGACTGATATATTGACAACGATGTAGAATCAAGGCTTTTACTGTATTGATATATTTTAGAGTGATCATGACTGTATAATGTGCTTTGGTCTAACTCAAAAGTTAATGATTATATAGCATCTAACCCCAGTAATGTTAATAATGCACATGTACTCCCGTCAATTATTGGATCCTCTCACTTAAATCTTGATATTGATGGTCCATTTAAAGCCTATTTATATAGGATAAACAAAGCTACATATACACAAAGTAATGAAATTATAGTAGAAGATATACTAGAGTGAGTGAATCAATGAGCAGGAATTTGATATTTACAAACTGATTTATCTCTTGCGAGTTCAACAGGGTCAGCATATAGTTTTGATTTTAGTGCAAGTGACTACGCTCTGTTTTTAGAAAACACATGATCAGGTACGGTGCTGTATCAGATTACAGGAGAGAATGCCTTAAGTGGAAGTTGAGTATACTTAAATCCATTAAATGATACTGATCCTACTATTTTAAAACACTTATGATCTCACGTATTTGTTGATGATGATGGAAAACTCATCTGAGACATCGTTGAAACATATTGATTTAAATAATCTTTACTTCAAATCATAACGAGTATAATACTCGCATTATTTTTTACAAAACTATATGGACCCCTCGCAATACTTACTATTTATAGCTTTATTTGTACTTTCAGGTTTTTTTTCAGGGACAGAAATTGCTCTTATGAGTCTCCCATCTCATAAAATAGATACACTTGTAAAACAGAAGTTATTTTGAGCAAAAGCCCTTGCTAGTATTAAATCAAACACTGATAGACTCCTTATTGCGATCCTTGTAGGAAATAACCTCATTAACGTGTATGCAGCTGCTCTTGCGACACAAATATCAATATCCATTGCAAGGAATTCTGGTATGGAAGAAACACTTGCAGTTGGTATTGCAACTTGAGTGATAACGTTTCTTATACTTGTATTTGGAGAGATAGTACCTAAAAGCTTTGCCTCTAAGAATGCAGAAAAAATTAGCCTCTGGGTGGCTTATCCATATAAAGTACTTATCATGGTTATGTTTCCAATCATTTTTGTGCTTGAGAAAATGATTCGAATTTTTACTGGAAAATGAGTTCAAACTGGTATAACTGAGGAGGAAATAGAAACTTTTATCGATTTATGAAAAGATGCTGGGACTCTAGAAGACGATGAACACATGCTTTTGAAAAATACTCTTGAATTTTCTGATACTCTCGTAGAAGAGATCATGGTTCCTAGGGTAAAAATTGATGCTATTGCAGATAATATTACAATTGAGGAAGCCTTAGAATACTATCTAGCTCATACTCATAGTAGGATCCCGGTATATCATGATCAAATAGATAACATTATCGGCATTTTAACTATAAGAGATATACTGAGGGAGAGAAGAGCATGACACAATGATAATCTACTTTCATCATTACATTTTAAAAAGTTTTTAAAGGTTCCTATTAACCAACCAATTGATAATCTTCTTGATACATTTAAATCAACTCGTCAACATATAGCTGTGGTAATGGACGAGTACGGATGAGTTGCAGGAATCACTACTATAGAAGATATTATAGAAGAAATATTTGGTGAAATTCACGATGAGACAGACTTTGAAACAGACGAAATCGTAGAAAAGAGTAAGGATGTATTTATCATAGATTCTTCTATTCTTCTTCACGATATCGTTGATGAGTTTAACCTAGAACTCACAGATTTAGGAATGGAGGATAAAGAGTTTTGAAGTGAGACAGTGAGTTATATGATTACTCACAGGCTGGAGCGATTTCCAGAAAAAGATGAAGAGATATGTTTTGAAATTTATAGTGAAGATGGTCAACCACTAGAACATCAGTTATGTTTTAAAGTGCTTGAAATAGAGGATACAGCAATTTGAAAAGTAGAAGTAAGAAAGAAATAGTTATTTTCTTCAAAGTACAGCATCTCGAATTTCTTTTCTTCTATCTTGATCGTGAAATTTAAGCATTGTATCAGAAATTACAACTCCAAAGGGTTTTCAAAGTTTTTGAAAGCTCTTTTTTGTTTTTGGGAGTAGAAAAAGTTTGATAACTTTTTCACAAATATCTCACAAAAGTGTTAAAAACTTCTTGTTTTTATTTAGATGTATTTCAGAGTTGAGATTATTCATAACTCTAGATCAAGTATTGACTGTTATGAATTTTTGGAAAATATTCTCTCTATTTATGATAGGTTTGAGAGTTTGTATCCAATAGTGTAAATAGATGTCGTTTTTTATTGCTAGATTTTTAAAATCTAACTTATCCTCAGTAATAAAAAACGAGAGACAGAACTTTCCAGTATGCTGAGATGCTGTTTTTCTTTGCCTATGTACCATGAGTAAAATAGTCATAAGTATTCTCACACTCCAGATTCTATTTCTTTTTGTTATTATAAATAGATCTATATCTGAATCTTTATGAGCTGCGTTCATAGCAAGAGAGTTACAGACGCAAATACTGAGTACTCAAGGAACTTTTATAAATTTTTCAGTAAAATTTCATATTTTTTCCCACAGAATAGTCTCACTTTCTCATGGAGAGGGTTTTACTCAGAGATATTTTTCGAGTTTATTTATGTCTTTTTCAGTAAAATTTTGCATAAAAATTTGATTATTTACTCCTCTTATCGTAGTATACTTATATACATAGTGAGTAAAAAACTTATTTTCTAATACAAGGCTCTGTGAGATTTCTTTGCGTAAACTGTTCACACATATATGACGAGGCTCTGTGAGAAGAGACTGATGGAATTGAGCCAGGAACAGGAATTGATGAAATTTCGGAAGATATTCATTGTCCCTCTTGTGATGGGAGTTTTGAGGACTTCTCACCAATAGAGGATGAAGTAATATATGCTGATGATCCACATAATCTCTCACATGTTGAAAGAGAGCATATGCCAAGAATCATGCACCTTGATGATCAAAAAGTAGAAGCTTGCGTTGGAGAAGAAGAAGAAATGCATTCAAGTAGTGAAGAACATAGGGTGACAGCCATGTATCTTGTCGATGAGCACGGACATATAGTTGAGGAAGTGTTTATTATGGCATTTGAAGATCCTATTGCTGAGTTTGATATTTCAGGACTCGATGATTTTGAAATTAGAGCGAGCTGTAATATGCATGGGCTTTGGTGAACGGGGCTTATAAATGTTGACCAGTACCATGAGGAACATGATGAGGATGGAGATGAAGAATCATAGAAAAATAATTCACTTTTAACAAAAAATATGCTATACTTATAGCATATTTTTTGTTATTTTCATGAATAAAAAGATACTCGAAATACTCGTAGATAAGCAAAACGAGAAGTGACCAGCTATTTTTAACGAAATACTGGTTATTTTACATAGGGCATATTCATGAAAAAATTTAGGTGAATCGTTTAGTTTTGAAATCACAAAAGTAGGAAACCGGATTCGATTTTTTCTTATTTGTCCTCCAAAGTATAGTAGTTTTCTCGTAAATCAGATTTACGCACATTTTAACAATGTGGAAATATCAGAGGTTTCGGATTATCTTGCAAAAATCCCAAATGATAAAATTTCGGTTGGAACAATTTCGACAAAAAAACACTATTTTTATAGTTTAAAAACTTTTGAAGACCCAGGAGTAACGGTATGAAAGTGAACAGAAATAGACCCTTTTTCCTCTCTTACTTGAGCCCTTTCAAAAACAGGGAAATATACCATGAATACATTTCAGGTTAATTTTAAACCAGTCCATTCATACTCTTGGAAAAAAGATGCGAAGAGAATCATATCTATTCTCACATCATGATATCCAAAAATATTGAAATCTATTCTTTTGCATCCTGCATACAAAGTATGTAAAGTAGCGCTATTTCCTGTTTTCCTACTATTGAAGGTCTTTAGCTTACTTGTTAAGAAAAGTGAGGCAGTAGATATAACTCCTCTGGATACAGAAGATTGAAAAACAGCAGATCAAACGAAGGATATACTTGAAAATCCAGATAAGATTGATGCAAAATTTCTTTCAAAACTCTCAAGTGAGGGATATGAAGTTGGGATTAATATTATTTGTGCGTGAGAGAATCAGATAGAGGTAAGAAGCTGAATTAGCGAGATTGCTTCAACACTTTCTGTCTATGCACAGTTTGGACAAAATTCTCTCAGGCTTACAAGCATCAGTAGATCGTCCAGTGATATAGAAATTGCAAAGAAGAGAAAAATACAAAATCCTATAATTCTCTCTACTCCTGAACTGTCCGGTTTTGTACATCTTCCAACAAACTATGTAAAAACTCCTTATATAAACTGGGTCAGTAGTAGGGCATTTGAACCACCATCTAACTTACCGATTATTGACCCTGATCTAGAGGATGATA
>JAHDGX010000032.1 GCA_020631575.1 Candidatus Altimarinota bacterium
ACTCTTTGGGCTGCAACATTTATCACAATCGGAATATTTTTTGCTGAATACTATGAAGTGATACTTAAGTATATTGGTTGGATATTTACATGAATTTTAGTATGCATTTGACTCTATTTTTGGAAATTTAAAAAAGAAGCTCTCATGACGTACTGGCAAGAGAAAAACAGAGAAATGGAAGCTAAGTATAAGAAATAATGGATTGAATTTTAGTATGACAATCTTTATGATTCATTGCTATAATATTTGAGCTATTATGACTTCAAAACAAAAAAGACTCTCGTCTTATATACTTACTCGCTTGCTCTTCACTTTTCTATAGCCTTCACTATCTTACGCTATCATTGTTTGCTGCTGTATTTATAAATGCTCTTGATATATTGAGAAACCTTTGTGGAGTAAAGTTTGAAAAAAATATACCTGTTTTCATAATATTTTTTATTGTTTACTTAGCCCTATGATGTTGAGTGTATCTTATAACATGAGAAGCCACTTCTATTTTAGCTTCAATTGGTACAATTTTAGCTCTTACAGCAGTTTTTTATTATAGAGGAGTAAAACTAAGAGCATTGCTTATTTTATCAAATCTAGTGTGGTTCGGCTATAATTTCTTATGAAATTCCTATGCTGGAATGCTCTCAGATACAATAATGATGTTCGTATTAATCTTTTGAATACATCGAATTTTGAAAAAGAAAAAAAACTCCTATTCTATACAATATTAACAACTAAATTATAAATATGAATTACTCTATAGAGTCAGGGAAACATTCAGCTGACAAAGACCACAGGATTATGACAGGGGGGACATTATCAGTTGATAAGACAGTACGATGCGTTGATGGGGTAAAATTTTATACATATTCTCTTCCATTTTACGTATGATGAGATTTTGATATAAATTTTCATAAATGAGTGCATGCAGCTGAACATATGATAGCCTACAAGAAAGATACAGGAAGCGTGAGGAATAGTTTAGAAGAAGTAACAAGATGAAAGCTCTCATGAAAAGTTATACTCGATATATCTCCATGTAGGACAAGTAGTAGCACTTTTGGGTTTCGTATTACATCGATGGTTCCATTAGAAGTCGATCAAGTGAGAGAACTTTCTCATATTTCAATAACAAGAGCAATAGATTTCTTAAAGAGAGGGGAAATCGAAGATCAAAATGACTTTCAGTGAATTCCATTTGCTCGATCAGTATCATGTGGTCAGTATGATTTTCATGACAAACAAAGAGCTATCAATGATTTACGAAAAATAGATTTAAGCACTATAAGAATTGAAGAAAACATAATAGCATCTATTCATGAAGTAGCCTACGTTTGTGATCTTAGATTTTTAAAACCAAAAACTGATGGAGCAGATGATATGGTAATGTTTTCTCCAGATTTCAGCTATAGGATATCTGAACTAATTGAAAAAGAGCTTCCAAAAAGATTTCCATGAAGTATCTGTATAGTAGGGACATTCTGATGTATGACGGGAATGTACCTGTGTATTAGTTCAGAAATGTGAGATGAATCTGATATTCCTACTATACACAAACTCATAATTGATATCATCAAAGATAATATATGAGAAGATGACTTAGATCATCACGAAAAGCTAGAGTTGAAGACTCTACTAGAAAATTACGAAAAATACAGGGTATAAAATATCATATAATGTTTAAAGCATAGAAGCTCCAGAAGAAATTTAAAAAATCTTTTGGAGTTTTTTTAGCTCCTCATATACTCCGAAATAATTACATATTAATTCTCCACTGAAATGACATTTTTGTATCCTCTTTTTGAAAAAGGGGTTTCTTTATTTATCGAAAATCCACTTGGCCAAGCTACCGGATTTTTAGCCATGTTTATACTCTTTTATGCTTTTACCATAAAGGATGATCAAAAGCTTATAAAAGTACTCTCAATTTCTAATGTATTCTGGATGCTTCACTTTTTTCTTCTTTGAAATACTGGAGCTCTTATAGCAACAGCTGTTGCTATGCTTAGACTTGTCTTGTCACTTAAATATAAGAAGCATCATGGAGCATTCATATTTATAGCAGTTCTATCGATAGTACTCTGATACATCAGCTATGAATGACTCGTGTCTCTCCTCCCTATTTCAGCAACACTGATAGCTTCGTATGGATTCTTTTATCTAGAAAAGTCAGGACTTAGAATCTTATTACTTTGAATATCTACTATGTGGCTGTATTATCATATACAAACTTGAAGTATTAGTGGGATAATTAACGAAGTAGTAGTTCAAATAACTCTTTGTCTTACTATATATAGATTTATATATGAAAAAGAGAAATATTCGTACGATCTAGAAACGTGAAGAATTTCTTGGAGAAAGAGATTTTTACTGACCATCAAAAGAAAACCTAGAACACATAAACGACTCGATTTCTGAAGATTTAGCTTTTTACGTGACAAAGACAGGTTTGTTACACCAGAATAGACTATTTATTTGACAAATATTTTTTATTGTGTTTTAATTATTTAGTAAATACTAATTAATTTTGTCAAAGAGCATGATTCTTGAATATATTATATATTTTATTGATTACATTGTAAGAGATCCTTTTACGCAAATATCTTGATTTGCTGCGATGGGTATTATTCTTCTTGCTTACTTTCAAAAAGATGATAATACCGTAAAAAAACTCATGCTCCTCTCTTCCCTGTTTTGGGGAGCTCATTTTTACCTTCTTTGAGTATACTCGGGGCTATGCGCAACAGTTATCTTCGCAATAAGGCTTTGCTTATCAATTAAACTAGGAAAAAATAAAAATGCATTTATTAGTATTGTTATTATAACACTCATTACTGCATATTTTACGGTTGATAGTTATTTATCACTCCTCCCAGTAATTACTTCTCTCACAGGAGCGTATTCATTTTTCTTTTTAGAAAAGATTCAGCTCCGTATTGCCATGATGTTTAACTCATCAACCTGGCTTGTGTATCACATATCTATTTGATCACTTTCTGGAGCAATAAACGAAGTACTCACACAGTTTATACTTATCGCAACTGTATACCGAATGATGCATCCACAGTGATGATCTCACTACTATATATCTAAAATCAAAGGGCTTCTAAGAAATAGAAATAGGCCTGATTATGATAGATTTATCTTTGTTCATGATAGACTTTCAAGCATGAGGAAAAAATCTGCTTCAAAATTCCAAAACTTAATTCATTATGATTTAAGGACTCTCTTTAAAAAAAAGAAAATAGATTAATTTTTTACATCATCATTGCGAATAAAAAAGATATACATAAACTTCTGTATGAAGAAAATATATCCAAGCTTCCTAATTATGCAGAAGTTACCCACAAATATTAGAACACGTTTCTCATCCATTTTCTCGCAAGAAGAAATGAGTTATCTCTCAAATATCTTCTCACTAGAGAGACGACCAGTAAGTTTCAGAGTAAATACCTTACTCTCATCACCTGAAGAAGTTTCTGAAGCGCTAGAATGAGCAAAGATAGAGTTTACTTTGTTAGATTTCCCAACTGGATGCTTTGTTTTAGGAAATCAATATATAGAATCAGACATATGGAAGATAGATATATATAAAAAATGATACATATATATGCAAAGTATTTCAAGTCAGTCTCCTGTTCACTTCTTTTCTCCCAACCTCTCTCAATTTTCTCCCCAAGGAGAGATGAAACCGCAATTTAGAATACTTGATGCTTGTGCTGCCCCATGATGAAAGACCTCACAACTTTCGGCCCTCTATCCTAATAGTGAAATACATGCCTTTGAACCAAACAAGATTCGTTTTGATAAGATGCAGCATAATCTCAAAAAACTATGATGCACGAATGTTACGGCTATTCATGATGAAATCAGAAACATCTGAAAATACATAGATGAAGAAAACTACTTTGATATGATTCTCATAGATGCTCCTTGTAGCTCTGAGGGATCAATTTCTCTTCATAATGATAAATTCCTAGAGTCTTGGGATATAAGCCACATTAAGAGAAACTATAAAAGACAGAAGTTTATTCTCTCAGATACTATTCCCTACCTTAAAGAGTGATGAGAGCTTATATATAGTACTTGCACTATCGCTCCAGAAGAAAATGAGGCAGTAGTACACTACGCACTTTGCAACTATCCAGAACTTACACTAGAAAATATTGACATTAATCAAAATAAATATATAAAATATAAAGAGTCTCTGAAAAGTTTTGAAAAAATGATTTTCAAGACAGAAATCTCAGAGAAAACACTCAGAGTTATTCCATCCGAATACTCAGAATGATTTTATATGGCTAAGTTTATAAAAAGCAGTGAGTAGTGTTATTAAGTTAGATTTCTGAGAGCCTAATTTTATGCGCTGAAGAACTGACAAAGGAAATATACCAGATGATATATATTGAAACCAGGTATGATTTTGCAAAAAAGAGGATGTATTTCCTGTTAGAGCAGTTGTAGATCATGAAACGTGACAAGTTAGAGGGATACTATGTTGAAAAATTGACCATTGTAGGGTATGTCCAAATCTTGTTCCGACAATCCATGATGATACTGAAGAATACGTAAAAAGCACACAAGAAAGATTGCGAAAAATCGAAGCAACTGAATGAAAGTGAATTAAGTATAGTGCAGAGAGGAATAGACGAGACCAAATAAGATTATTAGAGGTAAGTGAGGACCTAGAAACTGAGAGGGAAGTTATGTTAGTCAGAGCAGAAATAGAAAAACTTACTATTCAAAAGTTGAATAGTGCAAAACCATCAAAAAACACTGCCTAGTTATGAAGTATGGACTCTAATTATTGAACTTAAATAGCATTACATCTCCATCCTGAACTATGTATTGTTTTCCTTCTAGTCGTACTTTTCACGCTTCTTTCGCTCCAGACCAACCATTGTGTTCAATTATATCTGTCGCAGTTACAACATCAGCTTTGATGAATCATTTCTCAAAATCAGTATGGATCACTCCAGCTGCTTGTGGTGCTGAAGCTCATTTTTTAACGGTCCAAGCTCTTACTTCTTGCTCTCAGGCAGTGAAATAGTACTGAAGTCCAAGAGCATCATAGCTCGCTTTTATGAGATTATCAAGTCCTGTTGATATAAGTCCCATCTCATCAAGAAATTCTTTCTTTTCTTCTCAAGACATCTCAATCATATCCTCCTCGAGTTTTGCGTAAATAGGTACTACCTGTGTTTCACTATCAGATACTCATATAATAGCCTTTAATTCATCCTGTGATGCGTCCATCATATCTTCTGAGACATTACATGCATAGACAAATTTCTTGTTTGTTAGGAGATGAGAATCCCTCAGATGAATCTTTTCATCATCATTCCAGTCTCAAGTAGATACGAGAGATCCAGCTTCTAACATCTCAAGTGCCTTTTCGAGAGTTTTTAGCTTTTCTGCAATGTCTTTATCAGCTCTTGCTTTCTTTGCATCAGATTGGATTCTCTTTGTCACTGTTTCTATATCTGCAATAACGAGCTCCATATTAATAACTTCTATATCTCCCTTAGGATCAACTTTCCCATGTACATGAGTAATATCTCCATCTTCAAAAATACGAACTACTTGGAGTATCGCGTCCGCTTCCCTTATATTTGCAAGAAATTTATTTCCCATTCCCTCTCATTCGCTTGCTCCTTTTACTATACCTGCAATATCAGTAAACTCACAGTTTGCTGGGATTACTTTTGCTCCGTTTACTGCTGCTCTTATTTTTTCTAACCTTTCATCGTTTACATTTACCAGCCCTACATTTGGCTCAATGGTACAAAACGGAAAGTTTTGAGCGTCAGCTCAATAGTTTTTTGTAAGCGCATTAAAAAGAGTTGATTTTCCAACATTTGGAAGTCATACAATACCGATTTTCATATATTACTATTATTGATTATTATGTGACGCAGTATAGCGAGAAAGAGTTTTTAGGCAAAGGAATCTATTATACTCAGATACTAGCAATCCTAATATCTGTTCAATCTAGTGATATATATTGAAATCATCTTCCATCAATAAAGACTTTGTAATTATATCAAAACGGCAACACTGAAATATCTCTTAATTCCAACCTATCATCTCCACAACATTCCCTCATCCTCATTAACGTAGCTTGTAAAAACAAAGCTATGACATTAGGTATGTCTTCATCTTCATGTAATTGACATAACCTTTCAGCAAATGTTTGAAATTTAGCTTCAGTGAACTGATCATCTGAATCTACTTCCTTTCCATTCATTACTGTAGGAGTAGCAAAAAAGAAAACTTCTTTATCAGCAGCATTAAGAGTATCACTTAAACTATACGAGTTTATATCAGTATCTAAGTAATCTATTTCAGTGTTAAGTGTTACATAGTGATATCTTTCTGCTCCATAGGGACCAAATCCTTCTTCACTATTTGAAAAATCTCTAGTAGTTACTTTCAGTCCTAATTCTCAGTCATCTGAAGAAATCTCAATCTTAACTATATTATTAGGCATAAAATCTCATGTTGCTGATATTTCCTGAAACAATCTTCAAAGTAAAACGTTGTTATCAGCTGGTTGTCCTATTCTAGGTTCCAAAAAATCAAACAAAGTTTGTAAAGTCTCAGTTGAGTGAGTATTTCACTCAAAGAATACCGCTCTCTTTATTATTGTATAAGCATCAGACTCATCATTACACCAATCTGGTAATTGGGGATTATATTGAATTTCTAGTCAGTGATCTCACCTTACTAAATCATACCAAGAGTTTCCTACTCGAATCATCTTAGTTTTGTAGTCGACCTCGAAACCTGCCGAAAGTTTTTTTCAAAAAGTTGATTGTAGCAAATTTAATAAATATATAATACAATTTTGAGGATGAAGTTGTTTTGTTTCAGTTCTCAATGCAGCAATAAAATCATTAAATTCCTCATTTGATCAATTCCAAGAAAAAATAGGATATAGTAGTTCTGAAATTCAAAGTTCTGGCACCCATTCTGGTAAGTCAAGTGTAGATTCTATATTATTTCTTCACCAGTCAATTACTCATTGCACGGCAATCAAATCTCACATTTCCTCAGCTTCTTTAGTAAATACTAGTTTATCTCAAGAAAGTGAAATAATATAAGAGGAATCTTCGAATCATTCAATATTTGCTAAACTTATATCTTCTTTAAATATTTCTCTGAGAAAGTCTTCCATACCATAGACTGAAGAACGAATTTCTCAAGTCCTAAGTGCAGGAACAATACTATTTTTCCAAAATGGTCATGTTCATGGAGGAGTGAGTCATAATTCACTTACTCTTAATACTAGGAAATCTTTAATTCTATCTAGATCCTGTACTACTAATAATTCTCAACCGAGTCAATGAGGAATAGCTACCATAAAATTTATTTACTTTATCATTTATTATACTTTAATATAACTAGATATAAAGTAAAAGCAAAAAATAAAGCCTCACGTGAGACTTTATTTTTATTTAAGTGATGAGAGCTTATCTTCTAGTTTCTCAAGTTTTGTAACTGCTTGCTGTTTTTTAAGCATTTCTGCGTGAACAAGATCTTTGGGAGCGTTACGAGTAAATGATTCATTGAGAAGCTTTTTATCAAGAATCGAAATATAGAGTTTTGTATCAGTTATCTGTTCTTTGAGTCTCTCAGTTTCTGATTCTATATCTATTGCGTTGGAAGTATCTACGTACACTTCTACACCAGATTTTACAACACTATATACGAGATTTGGATCAGAGAGTTTTTTCTCTATTATTTCAGTTTCATCTGATTTTACTATTCCAGCAAGTAGATCTAGACAAGAGTTCAGTATCTCTGCATTCTTATTTTTTGCATAAATTTTGAGTTTTATAGTCTTATTTGGCATCACGTTATTTTCTGCTCTCAGTTTACGTACTTCACGAATCACCTCCACAAATAGTGTATGTGCTTTCTCTATATCAGTATTTACTTCTAATGACATTTCTGGCCAAGAAGATACAATCACATGACCATCAAAACCAAGTTTATTATAGAGTTCTTCTGATACAAATGGTATATACGGATGCCAGAGCCTTAGAAGTACATTAATAGAGTAAAGGATTACATCTTCTCAATATTTTGAGACCTCTTTTGCAAGCTTAAACTCTTCAATGTAATAATCACAAAATCTATTTTTTGTAAATGTATAGAGCTCTGTTCCAGCTTCTGAGAAGCTATAGTTCTCCATAGAGTTCGTTACTAGGTCTGTCAATCCAACTAGTTTAGATAAAATCCACTTCTCATGAAGCATAAGATCATCATAATTATCGCTTAACTTCTTCTGAGTCTTCTCAAAATCAAACGATTGCATATCTGTACTTCCATCAACAAACCTTGAAGCATTCCAAAGCTTATTGATAAACATCATGTTATTTTTTACGTTTTCTTCATCAAATTTTAGGTCATTCCCTGGAGTATTTCCGATACTCAGGGTCATTCTGAGAGCATCTGTTCCGTATTTATCAATCATATCAATAGGATCAACTCAATTTCAGAGTGATTTACTCATTTTTCTTCCTACCTTGTCTTTTACAAGACCATGGAGATATACTGTTTTAAACGGTGTTTCTCATGTAAATTCGTATCAAAACAGGAGCATTCTAATCACCCAAAAGAAGATGATATCGTGTCATGTTTCTAGTACTTGTGCTGGATAAAACTGCTGAAATAAATCAGGCTGCTCACCCTCTTGCATTGTATATCCTAGGGTCGCAAAGGGCCAGAGTGCTGATGAAAACCATGTATCTAGTACATCTTCATCTTGAGTGAGCACTACTCATTCACCCGCTTTTCTCTGAGCCTCTGTCTCATTTTCAGCAACTATAACTTCTCCCTCTGGAGTATACCATACAGGTATTCTATGACCCCATTGGAGCTGACGAGAAATACACCAATCTCTGAGATTAAATATCCAGTCTTCAAATACTTTATTGTATCTTTTTGGGATTATTTCATATTCTTTTTTCTTATATCCTGAGATTACTTTTTTTGCAATTGGATCAATCTTAACAAACCATTGTTTTGAGATAATTGTCTCTATTTTTGCTCACGTTCTTTCTCCATATCCAACTTTTGCTGTGTGGTCTTCTATCTTAAGGAGGTTTCATTTACTCTTTAATAGAGCTACAATATTTTCACGGGCAGTGAGAAAATCTTGTCCAGCAAATATTCCTGCAATCTCTGTCATACATCCATCTTTTCCAAGTACAACTCTGTTGAGTGGTAAATCGTGTCTTTTTCATACTTCAAAGTCATTTGCATCGTGTGCTGGAGTTATTTTTACTGCTCATGTTCCAAACTCCATATCACACATCTCATCAGCAATCAGAGGGATTTCTATATTAACTATTGGAAGAATCAGTTTCTTCCCTGCTTTCAGAAGTTTTTTATATCTTTTATCTTTTGGATGAACTGCAACAGCAACATCTCCTAGCATAGTTTCAGGCCTTGTAGTAGCTACTACAACTTCAGCGTCACTTCATGAAACAAAGTAGGTTACATGATAGAGTTTTCCTGTTTCTTCTTTGTGAACTACTTCCTGATCTGAAATAACAGTCTTAAGTACTGGATCATAGTTTACCATGTATTCTCCTTGGTAGATGAGTCCTCTATCGTATAAGAGATTGAACGCTCTTGTTACCTTTTCATTCATATCATCATCAAGAGTAAATTTTTCTTTTGACCAATCACAGCTTGTTCACATTTTTCTGAATTGATCTTGAATTTTTCCTCCAAATTCTGTATTCCATTTCCAACATTCATCAAGGAATTCATCTCGAGACATTTTTGATTTATCTATACCATTTTTTGCGAGCCTTTCTTCTACTTTTACTTGCGTTGAAATCCCAGCATGGTCAGTTCCTGGGAGGAGGAGAGTAGAATCTCACTTCATTCTATGATACCTGGTCATAATATCCTCTAAAGTTAGCATAACTGAGTGCCCAACATGTAGGACGCTCGTTACATTTGGAGGAGGCATAGGTATATAATAACTATCTCCTGTTGTTGATTCTTGAGGTTTAAAGTAATCATTTTCTTCCCAAGCTCTGTATATTTCTCATTCAAATGACTGAGGATTGTATTTTTTCGGAAAATCTGACATGTGTTTTTATATGTAAAAAAATAACCTTGCAAATAGTGTATTTGCAAAGCTATTTTTTCAAAGCTGTTTTTTACTTTATTTTAGTAGAACCAACCTTGAGAGAGCCATGATTGGTCAGCAATTTCAGGATTATCTAAAATTATTTCAAATGATGCAAGTGCTGCACCATGAACAGTTCCAAACATGAAGCTTAAAGCGCAAGAAAGAAAAATAATCCAATGTGTTGCTTGTCTCATTGGTTGCATTTCTTTTTTAAGAGCTCTGTTTAGTGCATTTTTCCAAGTCATAATAAAAAATTATTGAGTAAGCCAAGATTGCGAAGCAATATCAGGATTTGTTTTAATAAGCTCTGCTGATGCAGCTGATGCTCATGAAACAGTAAGACAAGCAGTTATAATAGCGCAAGAGAGGAATATAATCCAATGAGTTGCTTGTCTCATAGGTTGCATTTCTTTCTTTACTGCTCTGTAGAAAGCGTTTTTCCAAGTCATAGAAAAGTAATAAAAAATAAACTACATTAATATGCTAGCATATAAAAATTATTAACGCAAAAAAAACAGGTTTGACATAAACCAGATTTTTTAGGGAAAATTAAGATTTAGACTTTAGCAATCTTAAGTTAAAACTCGTCTGGAGTATTGCTTTGTTCTATTTCCACAAATTTTTGATTGTTTTTTTGAAACATTAGTTGTACAGATCCTATGGGTCCATTACGATTCTTACGTATAAAGAGATCTGTTACTCATTTTCTCTCAGAAAATTCATCGTAGTAATCCTCACGATATATCATCATAACAATATCTGCATCTTGCTCTATTGAACCTGACTCACGCAGGTCAGATAATACTGGACGCTTATCAGGGCGAGACTCAACCGCACGGGAAAGTTGTGAAAGAGCAATGATTGGAACATCTAGTTCACGAGCTAGAGATTTAATTCAACGAGATATTTCAGACACCTCTTGTACTCTATTCATTGAGTTTCCATTTGTCATGAGCTGAAGATAATCAATAATTATCAAATCAAGCCGCGATTCCATTTTAAGTCTTCGGGCTTTACTTTTGAGATCTACCAGATTTCAACCAGCACTATCATCAATATATATATCAGCTCCTGAAAGCATTTCCATTGCTTCTCAAATTTTTGCAAACTCGTTATCTTCTAGCTCTCATTTTTGTAACTTCCAACTATCTATTCACATTGCTGATGCTATCATACGGTCTGTCAACTGTTCTTTACTCATTTCTAGAGAAAATATTGCTACTGATTTTTTATTGAACCCAATATTTTGAGCTAAATTCATCGCAAGAGCTGTCTTACCCATAGAAGGCCTTGCAGCAACTATTACCATGTCTCACCCTTTTAAACCTGTAAGTTTATCATCCATATTTTTATACCCAGTTTGTAGCCTGTGGTCCTTTATAAGATCTGGGTTTTCGTGTATTTCTGCAAACTCTTCAAACCTTTGGGTAAGAATGTCATTAATATGAACTAGTTTATTTTTTATAAAAGTCTGAGTAACATTAAAAAGTGATTTTTCAGCCTTCTCTAGAAGTTCATTAATCACATCATCTTCCATATAACCAAGTGATGCAACTTCATTTCAAGCTTTAATGAGTCTTCTCAGTACGGCTTTATTCTTTACTATTTGTGCATACTCATATATGTTTGTTGAAGTAGGTACGATCTCAGTGAGTTCAGTAAGGTAGCTGATTCAACCAATAGAATCAAGAAGTTTTTTATCATCGAGCTTCTCTCGAACTGTTATGAGATCAATAGGCTTATTAAGACGAAAGAGCTCGAACATCATTTCGTATATTTTAGCATTTGAATCATCATAAAAGTCATCATGTGTTAGTAGATCTCATACTGTAATAAAGCCATCTTTATCAATAAGGAGGCTTCAAAGAACTGATTGTTCAGCTTCTAAACTATATGGAGGGACTTTTAACATAGCACATAATTAATTATCTATTAAAATTAGATTAAAAAAAAATACTCATATATCAATAAGGTATTTTTTTTTATGTTAGAAAATGTAAGAGTGTCAAAAACTTGTTTAAATCTAAACTTCTAAAAGTTTAATTCTATCTTGGATCTCACTATTATAAGGCTGAAGTTGAAGTACTTCATTGTAAGCTTTAATTGCTTCTATCTTTTTATCTAGCATTTCTAGGCAATAACCCTTTATTGAAAGCTTTTCAGCGTTTCTTGGTTTCTCCTTGAGGTAGAGATTTGC
>JAHDGX010000033.1 GCA_020631575.1 Candidatus Altimarinota bacterium
CGTCCAGATCAGGTAGTCGGAAGAGAAATATTTAAATTGAAATTAAAGAAATAGTATAGTAAAATATTACTATATTTAATGTTATATGTATATATGAATACTAAAAAATATAATTGAAAAAGCAGATCTCTAACTATTGATATTCCAGATTATAATGAGTTTCAAGGGTGTCATTCTGACTTTAGACCACTTAAAAGAGCTATTATAAAGCTAGAACAAAAAGCATTAAAATGAGATTCTTTTCAGGATTGAGATGAGCATGAATTAACCATAGCTTTACTTAACCTAAGAGATCCTAATTGATTTATTTCGAACGTAGCAGTTCAAAAAATCTTCCAAATTGATTATTTAGAACCTCTTAATGAAGACACATTAACTAGCATTAGAATTCCAGATTTCATTGATAGTCTGAGAGATTTTATTCTAGGAAAAGTAGATATAGTTTGATATTATTCTTATTGAGTAGCTGCTAAAGTCGGTAAAACATTATAATAGTTTATTCCAAGCATCAATTCCTCCATCTAAATCATACACTTCCTCAAATCATTGCTCTAGCATATAATTAAGTACTTGTTTACTCCTGACTCCATGCCAGCAGTATATGAGATATTTCCCTTTTAAATCAAGAGCTTCAAGCTTTTCTTGTGTGTTTGCGAGAGTAATATCTATATGAATTTGCTTAGGAGATATTACTCAATAGCTTGTAAGCTCTCAAGAAGTTCTTAGATCTATGAGTGTGTACTGTGAGCTATCAAGGAGTTTTTTAAATTCAGGTGATGTAAGGGTGTTTTTATCGTGCATAGTTTCATTGTAATACATATCTATCGAGCTTCGTAATTTCTATTGGGACAAGATCTCAAATCTTGTAGTCAGCATCTACGGGAAAAAATACTTCTTTGAAGTTTCTGGTCCTTCCAAAGTACTGTTCATCCTTTTGGCCAGATATAAGTACCTGCTCTCTCCTACCGAGCATAAGTTGATTTCTATGCAATACATTTTCGAGGAGTATATCATTGAGAGTATGCCATCTTTCGGCCTTGACTTTGTCTGGAACGTCATCAGGCATTATTTTTTCCGCGAGAGTATTTGGCCGGACAGAGTACCTTGCGGTATAACAGAAATCAAACTGACATTCCTGAAAAGCTTTAATGGTATCTTGAAACATTTCTTCTGTTTCTCAGCTAAATCCTACTATAATATCAGTTGAGATGCTAAAGAGGGGGTCTCGGCTGCGTAGGTATTGTACCATATCTCTAAACTCTTCGTAGGTATGTCTTCTATTCATCTTTTTCAGCATTTGATTACTTCATGACTGAAGTGCAAAGTGGAGATAGTTACATGTGTTTTTAAGATCGAGGTGGGCATCAAGTATATCTCTGGTCATGTCATGTGGATTTGATGAGGTGAATCTAATTCGATCGATTCACTTTATATCGTTTATTCACTCAAGTAGCTGCCTAAATGGTGAGGTAAAGCTGAGCCTTGGAAGAAGGTTTTCAAAATCATGCCAATCATAGATCCGGAATACCTTCGAGTTGTCTTCTTTAATAGCTCTATTCCATCACTGCTCAAATATACATATTTTCCCACTAAAGTGTTTGAAGTACGATTTAATATGGTGTGGCCCATCATCAACTACTATATCAAGTTCTAGTTTATTTGCAGCTTTGTATTTATTGTCCTCTCAGCTTTCTTTTATAAAAATAATTTCTCCAAAAAAGTCTTTTCAATAATAGCTTTCTAAGAGCTTTTCTGTTGTTTTTCTTACTTCTGGTGGACGAGAAGTGATGATATAGAGTACATGTCCTTGTTGTTTTAATTTTTTGAGTACTTGTTCTCCTCAACTATGTATTTGCATATCGAGCTCGTGCCGTTTTTCAAAACCATGATATTCAGCCATGAGTTCAGGGATTCCATTACAGTCAAAACGTGTTATATCATCGAGTCTTAGTATTTGGTGGTATTTTTTGTTGTAAGCATTGATAATCTCATTTGAGAGTACTATAAAGAGCGTATCATCAAGATCTATACCAATTCTGAGTTTTCTATTTTCATTGTTCCATTTTGATTTTTCACTGTTCCAGAGTTTAAGATTTTTTTGTTTTCCGTAGGAATTCACATTTTGTCCTAGGAGCGTGACTTCCTTTGCTCATGATTTTGCTGCCTGAGTGCATTCGCTGATGATTTCATCACTTGGTCTTGATATCTCCCCTCCTCTCGTAAATGGGACTATACAAAAACTACAGTAATTATCACATCAGGTTTGAATAATTACAGAAGCAGAAAATGGGTTCTCCCTTTGTTGTACTTGCTTTAAGTAATCATCGAACTTATCTTCTTGCCCAATTTTTTTTCATAAGATCTGAGTGAGTATGTGTGGAAGGTATTTTGTTTCCTCGATTCTAAATGTAAAATCGAGATTATCTGCTCTCGGAAAGAGCTTATCTTCATAGTTAAAGATTTCACTTTCTGTTTCGAGATAATCGATTTTTTTCGCGGTTTTTCTCTTTTTATGTGGAGAAATATACTCCTCTGGGATATACTTTTTTGCAATACCTGTTTTTCGTACCATACAACCAGTGATTCCAGTGATGGTATTGTTTCCACTCTCCGAGTCTCGATTCTTGATCTCTCTCAGAATACCAAACACCCTATCTTCTCATTTTTGCCGTACACTGCATGTATTGAATATGACTAGGTCTGCATCTTCTATACTCATAGCACGCAAAAAACCAGACTGAAGAAGGACCATATTTACCTTCTCACTATCAGCCTGGTTCATCTGACATCCAAATGTTTGTATGAAATACTTTTTCTGCATATTAGTAACTTTGAGCTCTTTCTAGTTGATTATCAACTCCATGGTTTTCCCATAAATCTCTATCAAATTCTAGGAGAACATCAGGAGTAATACCAACTGCATCTATTCCTACTTTATTTTTGCCAGTAAACCATTTTGCACTTGTGTATTTAAGTGTTGATCAATCGTTGTAAGTTTTGAGCGATTGAACTGATCATTTTCAAAAACTCTGTTCCCCAATCACAACTGCTTTTGGAAAATAGTCTTTCATTGTTCCAATCATTATTTCTGATGCTGAAGCACTTCCTGAGTTTTGAAGTAAAACAATTTCATAATCATTGAGATCGATGAGATCATATCATTTAGATATGTACTTTCTATCGCTACTTCCATAATCTATGATTGCAGTCGCTTCTCCTTTTGGCACAAAATGCGAAAGCATATTAGAGACCTCTCAGAGGTATCAACCAGGATTATTTCTCAGGTCAAATATAATTTTTTTGGTATTATTATTTTTGATTACTTCGTTAAGGGCCTGTGTAAAATCTGTATCTACAGTTGTGCCAAAATTTTTGATTTGGATGTAGTAGGTGTCACTCGAAAGAGATTTATGTTCTATATCTTTCAGTACAATTTTTGCTCTTGTAACAATTATTTGCAGTGGTTTTGTTTCTCATTTCCTTTGCACGGTAAGTTTAACAGTTGTATTTGCTGGACCTTTTATCCAGCTAATAACTTCACTCAGTGAGTTTTCAGGAGTGACTGTTTTGTCATCAACATGCGTTACTCTATCTCATCATTTGAGTCCTGCTTTTTCAGATGGAGATCATACAATTGGTGAGAGGATTATGAGTTCTCCAGGGCTAGGCATGTCTACATACGCTCAAATTCCTTCATATTCTCACTCAAGTCCATCAAAGAAATCTTTACTCTCTACTGCAGGAAAGTATGTAGTATAGGTGTCTCAAACACTATTAGTTAGTCCACTAATAGCTCCATCAATAAGAGCATCTTGATCAAGAGTATCTCTATCAAAATGAGCTTTATTAAGAGTTTTGTAGACATCATTGAGTATGAGTCATTTGTTTCCAAAACTATTTTCTATTTCTAGAGTAGTACTTCGAGTATTTCTTTGCGCAAGAACTTCTTTTATTGCTTCAAGATCATCTTGAGTAATAAACACATCTCTTGTATTTGTGATATTAGTATTGTCTGATAGTTTGAGTCATAGTATTTTGATAGAAAGTCACTCGAAAAGTCTCAGATCTATATCGAGAGCAAGTCTTAAATCTGCTGAACTATTTTTGATAAGGTCAAGATATACAAGTTTTTGGAGGGCTTCGTATACTGGTCCAGATTTTGGTATGTTGGAGTACTCTAGATCTATATACTTATATGAGCTTGGTATTTCCTCTGATATTTGATTTGCAAGAAACATGAATGCTTGCCCTCTATTAATGTTTGAGTTTGCAAAACTTACTTGAAATAGTGTTATAGATATAAGTAAGCTTACTATGAGTTTGAATTGTATTTTCATTTATTTGTTGTAGGTGAATTAAGATCCCTTCTATTGTACAGAAAAGACCTTAATTTTAAATATATTTTTTGATATTATTGCCCTGATTGAAGCGTATTTCATCAGGTAATAAGCTCCATGCCTCCAAAAGGATATAAAACTCAGAAAAACATCATGGCAAGTCCTATGAATATGAGAACCACATAGGTTCATCCGTTTCATATATACTTTTCTGCCCACATCCAGTTTCCTGTCCATGATTTTACATTTCTCCTGTACTTTATCATAGAGTATCCTCATCATATCAGCATCACAGCATAAAAAATATCTATCAAAAAATCTAGCATATATTTATTTTAGAAAATTATTAAGCGTATCTCTAAGGCTCTGCGTATCTATTCATCAGCTACCACTAAAATTTGGCATTTGTGGTATCATGGAATCGATCATAGCTGGGAGGCCAACTGTGATAAAATAATACATGTATCAAAGTATAAAGAGTCTAAATCACCACTTTAAAATTCATGAAAATAGAGCCTTTCTTTCGTTTTTTTTGAGAGTATTATAGATATAATCTATTTTTTCTTCTGTGCTTAGTGTATTGTTCATGTTTTTTGATTGTTATTTTCTAATAATATTTTTCTTTGCTTTGAGATTATGGATTGAACAATATTCCAGGTCTTGAGCTTTTTATCATCTATTACTATATCATCTTCATATTCACATCAGTCTTCAGCAATTTCCCTATACCATATTGATGCTCTTACTTCATTCTCTCAATCGCAACATAAGTCAAAAACCTGAAGAGTTAGGATAATTTTACGAATTCATTTTTCAGTATGGACTTCTACATAGTGTTCTCAATTATCTGAATCAGAGCTTTTGATTATAGTGCCTACTCTCAATATCGTGCTATCTCATTCCCATACTACTACGAGTATTGCGTAAGCAAATAATGATTTAATTGCTTCTTCAAATGTTCAGTAGTGGTTATCTATTTCGGACCGGTAGTGTTCTAAAAATAGTTTTTTTTCTTCTTCACTTGGATCGTATATAAGAAAAGGGCTTTTTTCTTGACCTCTAACTTCTCGATCTTCGATTATTTCCTCAATTGCCATGTTTTATTTCGTTTCTTTCCAGTTATTTCCGACTGCTCCATCTACTTTGAGAGTAATAGGTGCATCTTTAAGTATATTTTCCATTATATGTGGAATTTTTGTTTGTAAATCCTCTTTTTCATCTGTCTTGAGATTAAATACAAGTTCATCATGGACTTGTAGGAGCATAGTACTCTTATATCATCAGTCTTTGAGCATTTTTGATATCTCTAGCATTGCAAGCTTGATGATATCAGCACTTGTTCCCTGTATAGGCATATTCATCGCTTCCCTTTCTGCTCACTTTTGAACCATCTTATTTGCATCATTTATAGATGGAATATATCTTTTTCTCCCAAAGAGGGTTTCTACATATGAGTTTCTTTTACATTCAAGAATTATATTATCAAAATACTCTCTTACTTTTGGATAAAGTTCGTAAAATGCATCGATATATTGTTTCGCTTCTTTTTGGGTGATGTCTATCATTTTTGAGAGACCAAAAGGACTGATTCCATATATAACTCAAAAATTTACTGCTTTTGCAAACTTTCTTTGTGTTGAGCTAATGTCTTTTGTTCCAAAAATATATTCTCATGTTACTTGATGGATATCTCTTCCCTGCTTAAATGCACCTAGTAAATTCTCATCCCCACTCATAATAGCGAGAAGCCTGACTTCTACCTGTGAGTAGTCATATGCCATGAGTAGATCTCCATCTTTATCAGGCACAAAAGCAGATCGGATCTCTCCCGCGATATCATCTCAGCTTGGTATATTTTGTAGATTTGGTGATGTGCTTGAGAGTCTTCCTGTGGATGTAACAATTTGATTGTAACTCGTATGTATTCTATCACTTTCACTTGCTACTTCTAGAAGTCACTCTATATAGGTAGATTGTAGCTTAGAATAGTGCCTGTAGGTGATTATCTTTTCTGCGATTGGGTGAGATTTTTTGAGTCATTCGAGTACTTCTGCGTTAACACTGTATCATGTTTTTGTCTTTTTTCAGCTTTGGAGTCAGAGCTTTTCAAAGAGTATTTCTCCAACCTGTTTTGGTGATTTGATATTAAACTCGACTCCTGCAATATCATGAATCTCTTTTTCGAGCTCGACTATTGCATTCTCAAGACGTAGTCCTATTCCCTTGAGTATGTCTCTATCTATTCTAATTCCGGTCATTTCCATTTCAGAGAGGACTTCTAGGAGTGGGAGTTCAATCTCACGCAGAACATCTTTTTTCTCTTTTCTCTCACTGTGTGTAGATATAGCGTCTTGCATATATTCAGCTTCCTTCTGATCCTTGTAGAGCTTGTAGGTCATGTATACATCTTCCCCAGAGTATACTGCAGCTTTTTCTAAATCTACTTCTTCGAAACGAAGTTTCTTTTTCTCTGATATTTCATCATACGAGATCATTTCATAAGCGTATTTCTTATCAGCTAGTGCATCAAGACCAAGTCCTCTCTGCCCTGGATTTTTTATATACTCAGCGAGCATGGTGTCATAGTAGTGAGTCACAGTATATAATTATGATTATTCCTAAGAGTATATAGTTTTTTTGTAAACTATCTACTATATTAGTGTTTATTCTATTTTTGTGGTAGAATATATATATGTATAAGAAATAGTGAATTATGATAAACAGTGCTAAAAATGATTTCTGAACGTGTACTACATCTGAGGAAAAGACACTAAAAAAAATATATGATGGAGTAGCTGCGGTCCTAAATCTTTCTAGTTTTTTTGAAAATATTAACGGTTTGGAAATATGATCATCATCGCTTTCTCATCTTTCTCAAACAGTAGATAGTTATGAAACTTTTTTTAGGCATTTTTGAGTTATAAGAAAATGAACTATGTTTTACATAGTAACTGACACGAAATATAGATGATTGTATACAGAAACACTGGAGGTCTTTGATGAGCAGTCTGTTGTAGCGTGTTTTTCATCAGCAGAACTTAATAATGCGAGAGCTCATTTGGATCAGGCTTCACATAAGTATAAAAATGATATTAACTGACTCATTTGAGTTAAAATAAGTGCAGAGAGATCATGATTAGGTGTTGAAGATATGAATATATTTGTTTCTGAAATTATCAAAGCAGCACTTATAGATAGAGTTATTGAACAAGATATATTTCCCAAAGATCTTTTAGAACGCTTGAGTTTAGCATATGAATGAAGAGAACAGTTAATATGAATGTCCGATGGGTCGGTTTCTGGTAATTATAAATGACAAACTGTTAGTCAAATTGAAGATAAATTTTATGTATATTATGAAGAATTTTCCCAAGAAGAACTAGAGAGATTATGTATGATTTACTACTGAGCAGATTCAATTGAAGAAGTAGTCTGAATGCTTTAGGGTATTATTTTTTAAAGTTTTATAAAACTTTAAAAAATAATTTGCATAACCATAGGTCATCTATACAATAATTGACAATTAATTAATTTAATGTAAATAATATTATGTGAGACTTTAATAATTCTGGAAAAAGAGGTGATAAGTTTGAATCTTTTATTGATAGAGTAGTAACACTATGAGATTTGGTTTCTGATAAGTTATGAGCACTTGTACAGTTATCGGATGACCCAGAAATTCGTAAAACTCAAAAAGCAGCTATAGAACGTTCTTATGATGCTGATACTGCACTTATGTGAGAACCTAGAATGAGGGATATAAATATCAATTCTCAATAAAAAAGCTTAGCAACTGCTAAGCTTTTTTATTTCTAAGTTTTATTATAGTACTCCGTCGAAACCTCTTGAGTATTCAAATACATCCTTTCCTCCGAAAAATCTTTTGAGTTCCACTTCTGCAGTTTCAGCTGAGTCAGAAGCATGGATGATATTTCCATCAATAGTAAGACCAAAGTCTCCTCTGATTGAACCTGGAAGAGCTTCTTGAGGATTTGTAGCTCCAGTAAGCATTCTAACAGTAGCTATAGCATTTGCTCCACTTGCTGCGATAGCAACTACAGGAGTTCTCATCATGTATGCTTTGATATTAGGAAAAAATGGTTTGTCAGCGAGAAAATCATAGTGCTCAGTAACAAGTTCGTCAGATAGTTCCATCATCTTAAGTCCTGATATTTTAAGACCTTTCTGTTCAAGTCTTGTAAGTACTTGTCAGATGAATCCTCTTTCAACCGTATCTGGTTTTAAAAGTATAAGTGTAGTTTCCATATATATGTAATTATATTATAAGTCGCTAGGATTATAGCCAAAAATAGATATTTGCAAGAAAAAATACTAATCCATTATGAAATCTTCTTTCTGAGAAGTTTCGTGTTTATAAGTGACTCACTTTAGCTGCTTACTTAGATGAGCTCTAAGCTCTGTTTCGATCTTTTCTTTGAGTTCTGGATATCTTTTTATAACTCATCTTTTTTCTTTATATTTCATAGGATCCATAGCAAGATCTGTTCGGATGATGAGCGTATCAAGGGCTTTTTGTGCACATTCATTACTACAAAAACCTGCATGATTTAAGTATTCTTGCCTGTCTGCGATAATCCTCGCGTTGCAGCTTGAGAGTCTACAGTTTTCACAGTTATCAGTTTTTTTTCATGTATAGAGACACTCTCAGATAGTCGTGTGTGTATTTTCATCTCATACTTGTTGAGAAACTCTGTCATCAAAGACGTAGAGATTCCCTTTCCAGTTTCCATCATTGTAAGTGTTGATATATTTTACTACTCCACCATCAAGTTGGTAGGTGTTTTTGAGTCCTGCTCGTTGCATCATCACGGTTGATTTTTCACATCTAATTCCTCCTGTACAGTAAGAGATGATTTTTTTCTCTCCAAACTCTTTCTTATACTCCTCTATCTTTTTATCAAGTTCTTTAAATGTAAGAGTATCAGCCGGAATAGCATTTTTGAAGTGTCAAAGCTGATATTCATGATTATTTCTCATATCAAGAACAATGTAGTCATCGATATTTCCATTATCAAGAAGGTCTTTAAACTCTTCTATTTGCATTCTATTTCCTGCACTTTCTATCTCTTGGGCTGTATACTTAGCTCAGAGAGAAACTATCTCATCACGGACTTTTACCTGCATACGTGGAAACTGATGACCATCTACGGGGGATGCTTTATCATCTATATCTGCTATATCCTTCCAGAGAGGATGATTTTCGAGGTAGAGTTTATAGGCTTTGATCTGGCCTTCATTTCAAGTTACGGTACTTGATATTCCCTCAGATCAGATATAGATTCTTCCCTTCATCCCTATATCTTTTGTAAATTTTAGATGATCAAGACATTCACCTTCAGGATTCTCAACATCTACAAACTTGTAAAAAGTCAGGAGAGTAAACTTTTCTTCATATTTCATGATATGTATGTTTATATAGCTTGCCTAGCTATTATTATATATCTTCGGTGTAGGAAGATTTGGCTTAGGTTATTATAGTGAATCTACTAATAAATCAATTCAATCTTTTGATGCTAAATCTTCTATTTCTCATTTTAAAGAAGAATTTAACCTACTGTTATTTATATGTTTATATGCTAGTTTCAGATTTTCTTCTCTATTCCTTCTAAGAGCTCTTTGAAAATATGTTTCAGCTATATAATGTTGGGCAGCTGAATACTTATCAGACTGACTTGGGACATCCTCCCAATATGAGATTGCACTGTCATAATCATGATCATCCAAGCATGCTGATCATAGTTTTAGTCTCGCTTCTGGATAAAAAACACTTTCTACTGATACGTTGAGATAGTGACTTGAGTTTTCTTCAAGCTCTGCTAAATAGAAATATGAATCATCTGTCTTTTCTCACCTTGCAATTGATTTTGTAAAGCATGCTATAGCTCATTTTTCATCTCAAAAGGCAAGGTATAACCGTGCTTGGTGAAAAAGTGGAGTTGCATTCATTTTCTTGTAAACGCTTTTGATCTTTAGGATTTCTCAGCTTTCAATGATAGCTACCACTTCATCACGAAACTTCTCTGCATTTTCAGTAAGAACTGCTTGTTCAAGTTCTTCTCAGAATAATTCTTCGAGCTGTTGATCTGTTAAAGTAAGTATTGATGGGGTCATGAGTTTAAATTATTCATCTTCTTAATAAAGCCTCATGAGCTTTTCTCACTGTTTCATCTTGAGTCCATTGAGTTCATGTTTTTCGTAAAAACTTTTCAGCTCAGAATCTTTCTGTTCCTCCCTTGTGAATCATAGTCCCTCTTGTAGCTGGTCATTGCTGCATTGTAAATCATTCTCATTTAATATCAGCATTACTACTAGAAAGAGGATCTGGTCTTCATGTCGGATTGTGACGCATAGCATTTACATTAAGATTTGTATTATTTATATTTAAATGATTAATATAATTTAGTCAATCTTTTTTCTCTTCCCTGCTTGAATGCTTGGGAAAAAAAGAGACAATGAGTGTATATTTGATTACTTATTGATATGAAAACTCTCAGGCACCTGTTATATATATGAATATGAATATGATATTACTATGTGGTGTATGTCTTTTTGGGTATAGAAAAAATAGTTGAGAACCTTAGTGGCTTCTATATCACAGAGGCAATGCTAAGTTATGTTTCTTGATTTGTTGCATTTTTTACTATATTTTGACTGGTATCATTTTTTGAGAGATTTATTGAAAGGTGAGCAAAAAGCATAGCAAATAAAACAGAAACCAATTTTGATAATATGGTTTTGGATATTCTATTTAGTTCTATTCATACGGTGAAATACTTATTAGCTTTTTACTTCTCTTGGAAATTCGTTATTGCTCCAGAGTTTGTAAATAATTGGATAGAAAAATTTTCCTCAATACTGCTTCTGATAATAGTACTTCTATTTGTTACGAAACTGATTAATCTAGCTTTCACGCAAAAGCTTATTGATGAAAGTAAGATGAAATCTATGAGTAAGAGCTTGATGCCTTTTGTGCGTAAGGCAATCATTGCTTTTGTATGGATTATAGGGATTATAACAATTATTTCTAATCTCTGATATGATGTTACGGCTCTTATAGCATGAGCTTGAGTGTGAGGTATAGCAGTGGCTCTCGCTGCTCAAAACTCAATTACAAACATATTTGGGGCTATCACTATACTTATGAATAAACCATTTACTATAGGAGATTACATTACTGTAAATGGTCATACAGGAACAGTGAAAGACATATGACTGAGTTATATAACACTAACTGATAGGAATGGGCATAATGTTATGATTCCAAACGCAAATATAATCTCAACAAGTATCGAAAATGAAACAAAGCGAGCCTTTCGAAGAGCTGATTTTTCTATTGGTCTCATATATGATACCACGCTTCCTAAGATGCA
>JAHDGX010000001.1:0-9279 GCA_020631575.1 Candidatus Altimarinota bacterium
AGAGAGTATAGAGAAATCATAAGAGAAAAAGAAGAAAAACACTCAAAGCATATTGACAAACAAAGACAAAACATGTACAGGATATATACTATTTGTTTTTATATAATTTTTTGGGAGAGAAAATAGAAGCATAGAAGAGGCTATATATAATAGAAATAGATAGGTTTTTCATGTTTCCTCTCACAAAACAAAAAGCCATGCAAGTGTCAAAGCAGAACTAAATGAGACCACAGAAGACACAAGCGCGATATGGCTTATAAATCTCTGATGAAAAAGAAAAAGAACCACTCCACTAATCAAGAAGATAAAGAAAAAGGGGTAAGTATAATTTAATCAAATAAAAGCTCAGATTGTTCAAATAAACGCAAACAAAGATAAAAATAGCACCCCCCAAGACCTTAATATGTTCTTTTGAATTCGTGTACCATAAGATATAGGGTCTGTAAGAACCAAAAGAATCAGACCAAGAACAAAGGAGATAAGTGAAACTTGAACAAGACCTATTCACATATATGTTTTATACAAAACTATTATTTCCAAAAAAACAAATCAAAGCAAGAGTCCTTCAATTATTCATGAATAAGTAAAGTCTTTTTTATGATAAAGAACAATAAAGAAAAACACAAAAACGAACAAAATATTAATTAGCTCGAGACCACTAAAATCATCGATATATCAAACAAGATAAAGAATATGTTTTCCTATGTAGTAAAGAACAATAACAACCATGTTTACTCATATAAAATCCTGAAACACATCAAATCTGGACTCCAGGAAATATAATCACAAAACTATTATGTTTATAAACAAAAACACCCCTGAAATACTTGTGTTAGGAAAAAAGGCCAAAAGTATAAAATACAATGCTGCATAAAACAATCCTCCTGCTATATAATAAACGTAGTTAGAAAAAAAATTAGCAACAAATAAACGTACGTCGACACCACTCAAAGGAGTTACTTCCTGAGAAACATCTGAATCTTGTTTTCTTACATACCCCTCATTCTTAAGCACAAAAAATATGCATATAATCGAAAAGAAAACATACAAATTAGCTTCAAGAAATGAATTTCATAAGACTCCTCAATCTACTCCTCCAACAAAGGAAAACATGAAAAAAATAAGAAAAAATGAAACTCCCAAAAAGAACAAAAGAACTTTCATTGTTATATTCCTAAAAACTAAAAGTTTATAGAGAAGAATATAAATACAAAACCAAAAAAAACAAGGTTCAACGCGAAAAAGAAAAGTTTCCGAGATACGCTAAAAACATATAATATAACTAAAAGCAAAAGAAATGAAACTACACTTTGAGAATTAATATTCAATGGTAGAGCAACAACTCACTGGCTTGAAAAAACAGAAAGAAACATAAACACATACAAAAGTGTGAGCAAAAAGGCAACCTGAGATAGAAACTCTAGAAATGAGAAAAATGATTCTACCACCTTTTTATATCATTTTTTCACTCAAGTATAAGATCAAAGACTCCCGCTCTTTTTGGCCCTCAATATAGAGATGTTTTGTCTGATAACCTTTCTCTTTAATAGTATTTTTTCCCTTGTTTCACTTTGAGAGAATGGATTTAAAAATACACTTATATTTCAAAATATTTCTTTTGTATTATCTCGAAGTTTCTCTTTGTATTTATCAAGAAGCAATATGGTCTTTAAAAAACTGTAGGACTCCTTGTCTATCAACTCTTTTTTTACTTTTCTATTTTTTATATCTTCCTTCATCTTATCAAGAGAAAGAGATGCTATAAAGTCTCTTCAAAGATTAATTATTTTTCTTTTAAAATCTTTATCAGCCTCTATAAATTGATTACTCGAACCTATTTTCTTTAGTAGTTGGTTTGTTTCCTTTAGTAATTCTCGAGATTCTTTGTTTTTTGTAGCTTCAACGCTCTTAAGTTCTACTTCTCAAATCTTAACAAGGGCTAATTCTCAAATTTCTCTCAGCTTCACTATGTTTGTAGATCATTTTATATGAATTAGTTTTTCATATACTTTTTCAAGCTTGTAAAAAGTATCATCGTCTATGTTATATTGAGCTTTATTGCTAAATATATTATCAAACTTTGAAACAGCACTTTTAATAAGTTTGTATGTTTCATCCAATCTTTTTTTCATATAAAAGTTCTCTTCTGCTTGTTTCTCTTCTTGCTTTACCTTTATTTGTTTTTTTTGTATGTCATATCAATTACGAAGCTCGCTTATTATTTCCTGCTTCTTTGCTGCATTAGTATGGGCCTCATCTCACTCAGGATATATAAACAACACATCGTATCAAAGTTCATCGCGCAGCTTAACATATACTTTAAATATGTCTTTTCAAACAATGACTCCGTTTTTTATTTCTCCATCTTTTTGTATTTGAAATAAAAATTTTCCTCCTGTAATATCTTTTGATTCGTCATATAAAGCTACTGATAAAATAGAGTAATCCTCTTTATGAAGCTTCTCTTTTACCTGTGATTCGGAGTCTGCAGAAAGAACAAGTGTATATTTCTTTTGAGACTTTGATGCAACTACCTTATATTTTTGCATTTTTAAAACTATGAGTTTGGAATTAATGTTTTTTCATCAAATTGTAGTATCATACTTTTTGCTTTTTCATTTCACATACATACGCTTTCTACTAAACGAGTACACACAAAAGTTTCTTTAGGATCTAAATCCATTCATAACTCTGTTATTCATATTTTTTCGAGAGACATATCTCATACTTCTCAGAGGGCTGTATCTATAGTGTCTTTCTCTATTTCTGGAGCTTTTTCAACTGACATAGTTTATAAATTATGGAGTAAAAACGAGAAGCTGTTCATTTCTCGAGCTTTTTCTTCGGCTTCTTTTTTTCTCATTCAAGCAACGGTCTCAAATCATTGCTTGCGTATTTCATCTATATGTTTCATTTCGATCTTTTCAATGAATTTTGTGAGATGTGAAAAAAGAAGTTCTAACTCATCTTTTGTAAGTACTTGAATAGCTTCTACATACAAGGTTTTTTGCTCTTTGGGTATGTTCAAAGATTCAACCATTGCCTCAACAAGCTTTTTTTGTTTTTTTAAATCTTTTTGTTTTTGTAATAGTTTGAAAAGCATTTTTTTGAAAGCTAATAAATATACTTATCAATAAAATATCATATTTTTTTATATTTATCAAAAAAAGTAGAAGATTACTGTATTATTTTTTTACAATTTGATCTTTATTATATTAATAGATATTAATTTATAAGAATAGTAGTAATAGTAATGTGGATTGTTAAAAATGATAATCCTGTATTGGTCTTGTTTTCCGCAGAGACTTATTAACATATCAATATAAATATTTTTATAGGAACTATCGTCTTTAAGGTAATCGTAAGTTTTTTTATACAGTTTGTTAACATATATTTAAAAATCATATTGATTTGCTTTTTATGTGTAAAAGTTATAGTAAAAAATGTAAGTAGTTTTTAAAAAACTAAAGTACCAATAGTTAGGCTTAATAAAAAAATGTGAAATTATGAAGAAGGTTTTTATCACTTTTATAACATCTTTTCTTTTTGGAGTTATATTTTGCTTTTATATTCAGCAAAATTACGCTTCACAATTGTGAATAAGTTCTTGAAAAGATTTAAAATATCAACAAACTCTAGAAGATAAACCACTAGATTTATCAGATTTTTGGGAAGTGTATGATATACTTGAAAAAGATTATTTTTCTCACGGAGAGGTTAATAAAAAAGACTTAGTTCGATGAGCTATTACAGGGATGGTCGACTCTTTATGAGATAAGCACTCCGAATATATGAGCCCTGATATACATGAAAAATTTCAAGAGGCACTAGAGTGAGATTTTGAGTGAATAGGGGCTGTTGTAGATAAGACTCCTCTCTGAGTAAAGGTTGATAGGATACTAAAGGGGTCTCCAGCTAAAAAATATGGAATTCGATCATGAGATATTATTATTCAGGCTGATGAAACCGTTTTAGAGGGTATGAATGTATATGATGCAGTGGAATATATTAAGTGACCAGCAGGGACGCAGGTTGATCTCAGGGTTATTCGTCCTTGAGAGGAGCAGATACTTGAGATATCTGTTTTGCGCGCAAAGATACATATCCCCTCAATAGAAGAAGAATATTATGAAGATACTAATATAGCCTATATCTCTATTAATATGTTTGGGGAACAGACAGCTGATGAATTTATAAAGGCTTTAGAAAATGTGAAACATTCTTGAGCTGATGGCCTTATAATAGACGTCAGGGATAATGGTGGATGATACTTGCAAAGTGCGGTATTAGTCCTTTCAGAGTTCATAAAAAAGAAAGAAGTACTCGTAAAAACTAAATATACAGATAGTTATTTCAATCAAAACTATTATTCTGTAAATGATGGAGAAACTTTTGATGGGAAAATAGTTGTTCTTATAAATGGCAATTCAGCAAGTGCTTCAGAGATAACAGCAGGAGCTTTGAGTGAATATAATAAGGCTATCTTAGTTGGGAAAAAAAGTTATGGAAAGTGATCAGTACAACAGCCGTTTGACATGAAAGATGGAAGCCTCTTAAAGCTTACTGTCGCAAAGTGGTTCACCCCAAAGGGGAAAAATATTGATGACGAGTGAATTGAGCCTGATGTTGAGGTTGATTTTATAGAGGAGGATTATGTAAACTCATATGATAGACAGTTAGAAGAAGCAAAGAAAGTACTTGAATTTTTCAGGGAAAAAAGAACGACAGGGCTTGCAATAGAAGCATACAATGAGTCTATTGCTTCAGAAAACAATGAACTAGAAGAGTAAATTTGAAATATGAGAAGAATCTCATATCATAGAGCTATACTATTTCTTGAAAGGAAATTATGAATTATACATACACTACAAAACTCGTTCTTCTCGACTAAGATAACAATATTATCTATACTTTCTAAAAGATATTGTTTATTTTAGGAGTATAGATTTTTTATAACTCTATTTTTAAACCCACCAAACAATGATTCAAAATAATGATCCAATACTTGCTGATATGATAGCAAGAGAAGCAAAAAGGCAAGACACAGAGATTGAGCTTATTGCTTCAGAAAATTATGTTTCAAAAGATGTTCTTGAGGCAAATGGAAGTATCCTTACAAACAAATATGCAGAAGGGTATGCTTGAAAAAGGTACTATTGAGGGTGTCATATAATTGACGAAATTGAAACTCTTGCCATAGATAGAGCAAAACAGCTCTTTGATGCAGAGCATGTAAACGTGCAGCCACTTTCGGGGTCTCCTGCAAACATGGCTGTATATCTTGGTGTATTAGAGCCAGGAGACAAAGTCTTATGATTTTCACTTGACCAAGGGGGACATCTCACGCATGGTCATCCAATGAACTTTTCTGGAATACTCTATGAAAATATCCCATATTTTCTTAATAAAGAAACCGAGGAAATGGATATGGATGAGCTTGAACGTATAGCAATGGAATCTCAACCAAAAATGATCATTGCAGGTTTTTCAGCCTATTCACGGGATTTAGACTGGAAGCGATTTCGAGAGATAGCAGATAAGTGCGGAGCAATACTTATGGCTGATATCGCTCATATTGCAGGGCTTATAGCTGCGGGAGTGATAGAGAATCCTGTTCCTTATTGTGATGTTGTTACGACAACAACTCATAAAACTCTTAGAGGACCGAGGGGGTGAATGATTATGTGTAAAAAGAAATATGCAAAAGCTATAGATAGGGCTGTTTTTCCATGAATGCAATGAGGACCACATGAAAATCTTATTGCTGCAAAGGCAGTTGCCTTTGGTGAGGCTCTTAAGCCAGAGTTTAAAGAATATCAGCTCCAGGTAATGAAAAATGCAGACACTATAGCTACATGTCTTCAAGAGAAGGGCTTTAAGATTGTCTCAGGAGGAACCAGTAATCACCTTATGCTCGTAGATACTTTTGTAAGCTACGGGGTCACCGGAAAGCAGGCAGAACATGCCCTTGAAGTAGTGGGGCTTTCTGCAAATAAAAACATGGTGCCATATGATACTCGTCCACCTATGAACCCATCAGGGATACGTATAGGTACTCCAGCTGCTACAACGCGAGGAATGGGCACACAGGAAATGAAAGAAATAGCAGATATTTTCAGTCAGGCTATTCAAAATCATGATAATGAAGCCCATCTAGAAACTCAAAGACAAAGAGTTCTTGAACTATGTGCAAAATTTCCAATTTATAAATAGTTTCACTATTTATTATCAACATATTTTATATTCTAAATTTTGATTATGAGTTTAGATTTTTCAGCATGAAGTGAGTGAGTGGATAATGCTAGTCCAAATACAAGTGATGACGAAGATGGCCGGAAGGAGATAACTCTATTTTCAAAAAGTCCTGTTAGTCTGTCATACAAGTGTCCCGTAATTTCGAGCAAACAAGAGAAGGGTAAGTTAGAATATGGATTTTATCATGGAAATATTGAAATTGAAAATCCAGTAGAGGATGTGTGTGTGTCAGTAAGTCAGTCACTCATAAAAACTCTTGAGCAAAGTGAAAAACCTTATACAATCATCAGGAAATTACTTCGTGAACATGCCAATGCTTCAAAAACTCCTACAACAATTTAAAATTTTTTCTCATGAAAACTGGTGGATTTATGTACTTCTTATGCTTGCTGTATCGGTTGTTTTATATACAGGAAAGTGAAACATCTATGAAGTCATAGCTATATTTTTCTTAAATTTATCAGGAGCAATGTGTAATATGCTGATGATGAGCTCCTACAAAGATAAAAGGTTCGTTGAGGGATCAATTTTCATTGTCATGGCTAATGTGCTCTATACTTTCTTATCTCTTTACGCTTGGCTGCATGATGGAGACTTGCAATATATATTTTGGCAGACATCATTTCTCCTTACTGGATTTAAGGCTCTCTTTTACTATATGTATAATATTAATATCAGGGTAATTAACTTTGTAAGCATTCTGATTTTAAACAGTATTGTAATGTTCGCTCTCATATTCCACGTCTGAATATGATTTTGGCCAATTGTTCAGTCTTTCGGAATAGCGTGTATTACGCTATGACTTTCGCTCACTCATGATATGAAAAGATATTTCTTCATCCTTATATGAAATACTCTCGTAGTTCTCGGGACCTCAAGCATACTGGTTCTCGACTATATGCAGGGGAGTATACTTGGAGTCACGGTCGCGTACGCACTACTTTGACTTTCAATTTGCAGTTATAACTATAAAATACTCCCAGTTTATATTTCTCGCTATAAAAACATATAGACATGCTGACATATCTCATACCATTTGTTTCTGCTATCTGTCTCTCATGTGTCCTCATAGAGTGTATTTCACGGCTTTTTAAGAATATTGACATACTAGACAATCCTAAAAAATATTGAAAAAAGAGAAAACCAATTCCCTATAGTGTGTGAATAACGATATTTTTGAGTTTTCTCATTCTTAGTATGTTTTTTGTGGATTTTCACTATAAACCGCTCCTTATTTTACTCTTTGGTGGAGTGATAACTCTGGTAAGTTTCTTTGATGATATGATTTCTTTGAGCCCTAAGGCTCGCTTACTCATACAGATAATTATCGGTGCTGCAATTGGGATAACTTCTATTAAGATATGATATGTAAGCAATATTTTTGGTTGAGTTATTGAGCTTGAAACATTTTCTACGATTATTGCAGGAAAGGAAATCTTTATAATACCACTTATCTTTACTATAGTTTGGTACGTGTTTGTATTTAACGCGCTCAATTGGACAGATGGTATACAGGGGAACACCTCGGGATTATCTCTCATCTGCTTTTTTGTTATTTTTCTTTTATGATATAAGCTCTACCTCACAGACAGCTATGTAGGGTGAAAAGAAAATGCAGAATTTGTAATGATGATCTCTATTTTACTCGTTGGTATACTCATTCCTTTTTTCTATTATGACTATCGAGAAAAGATCTTGATGTGAGATTCTGGAACTATGTTTCTTGGTTTTATGCTCGCAACAGTAGCAATAATATCTGGATGAAAAATAGCAACGGTTCTGGCTGTGTTTGGGATATATGCAGTTGATGCTGTGTATGTAATAATTAGACGTCTTATGAACAAGAAAAACCCACTTAAAGGGGATTTTACACACCTTCACCATAGATTACTAGAGTTATGATTTTCTAAAAATCATATACTTACTCTCATATTTTCGCTCAGTTTCTTTTTTGGAGTTACGGCTCTCTTTCTTGACAGGACAGGGAAGATAATTGTCTTTTGTATTATTGCGGTATTTGTAGTGTTTCTTTCATATATTATGCAGCGAATAAAAAAAATATCTTTTAAAAAGTAGATATGAATATAGCATTTTTTGGTACACCTGACTTTGCATGAGAAATCCTCTCATGAATTTTAGAATACCCGGAAGTTAATTGTAGGCTTGTTGTTTCACAGCCAGATAAGCCCGTATGAAGAAAAAGGCTTTTGCAGGCAACACCGGTGAGGCAGGTTGCTCTTAACGCAAGTATAGAGGTGAGGCAACCAGAGAAAATTAAGAAAAATACTGATTTTCATGAATATCTCACATCTCTAGATTTAGATTTTATTGTGGTTGTTGCCTATGGAAAGATTATCCCCAAAGCTATTTTAGATATACCGAAATATGGATGTATTAATATTCATGGAAGTATACTGCCAAAATACCGTTGAGCGAGTCCAGTGCAGGCTGCTGTAAAAGATGGACTCACTGAGACATGATTGACAACTATGTATATGTCTGCGGGGATGGATGAGTGAGATATACTTAAAATAGGGAAAGTTAATATAGACACAGTAGACACATCAGAGGATATATTCAAAAAGTTTATACAGATAGGACCCCAGCTTCTAGTAGATACTCTTAGAGAAATACTATCGTGAGATCTGGTGTGAGTTCCTCAAGACCACAATGAGGCAACACATTGCGCGAAGATATCTCGAGAAGATGGAGAAGTATCTTTTACAAAGCAGTCAGCATCAGAAATATATAACACCTACAGAGCTTACACTCCCTGGCCTGGAATATACACTTGGTATGAGGAGAAGAGATTGGTTTTGGATGGGATATCTTTGCATGAAAGTATAATGTGAGAAACTCCTTGAGAACTTGTAAAATTGTGAAAAAATACTTATTGAATAGTCTGTAAAGATAAAAAAATCCTCGAGATTACAAAGTTAAAGCTCGAGGGGAAAAGGTCTATGGATATAGTAAGTTTTGTGAATGGAAATAAAGAAGTTGTTTGATATACGTTTCAATAAAAAA
>JAHDGX010000001.1:9379-16700 GCA_020631575.1 Candidatus Altimarinota bacterium
GTAAGTTTTGTGAATGGAAATAAAGAAGTTGTTTGATATACGTTTCAATAAAAAAGATCCCGGGGCCCTAAGGCCCTGGGAAAATATTAAGAGAGAAGGGGGTTTTAACCCTCATTGTTCTCCGATGTGCCACCAAAGAAATGTGCGATGCCGGCACCAGCACCTGCTCCAAGAAGTGCTCCAAAGCCACTTTGGCTCAGAAGCCCAAGGGCAATAGCCCCAATAACGGCACCGATAAGATATCTCATGTTTCTTCCTCTCTGCCCGCCTTTAAGCGGAGCACTAGTTTAAATTAGGCTCAACTTAGAGCCACGGGAACTTACTATAACTAAAAATTTACTAAGTCAAAAATTTTTAAAAAAGTTTAATCTTGAATTACTTATAAAACTCTCTAGAATGCTTTAAAATAATAATATTTTTCAAACACCCATACTATGCTGAACATTGCCAAGAATACCTTTAAGGAGATTGTAAGGAACAGGTTTTTGTATCTGATTCTGTTTTTTGCTTTTGTGTTTATTATATTTTCTCTCGCTCTTGGAAACCTCACTATTGGTGAATCAGAAAAGGTGATAGTAGATTTTGGTCTTGGGATGATTGAGATATTTGGTCTTATCTGAGTACTTTTTGTGGGAAGTCAGCTTCTGTTTAAAGAGGTAGAATGAAAAACTATTTTTCTTATCCTGAGTAAACCAATCAAGAGACAGGACTTTATTCTTGGGAAATTCTTTGGATTTTCTGGAACTATATTTCTTATAGTTGCCCTTCAAGCTCTATTATATCTTGCTGTTTTACTTCTGAAGTGAATAGATATTACAGCGCTTATCGCTTGGTCACTCTTTTTTACCTTTCTGAAGTTAGAGATCTTACTTGCGATAGTGTTTTTCTTCTCAAGTTTTATGAGCAATATCATGACGATTATGGTAAGCTTAATGATATATTTAATCTCTCATAATTTTTCCCTTCTTCTCGACCTTTTTTATAAAATGTGAGATGTAACCCTCGTATATATGCTTCGAGGATTTCAAACTATATTTCCCCCACTGCAAGCGCTCAATACAAAAGAACTTGTTGGGAGTTTTTCGGAGCTAAGTACTAACTTTTTTCTTTTTAATACTTTCTACGCGTTTGCGTACATACTCATTATTCTCTTTCTGACAGTCCAGATATTTGGGAGAAAAACTTTTGAAGACTAGATATGAAAAAGCAAGAATATATAGACATGGGGATTGCGTCAGGACTTTCTCATCATCAAATAGAATCAGTGCTTTGCAGGGTTTTAGAGCTGAGTAAGACAGAGCTATTCGCGCTCACGCAGATATCAAGTAAATATATCTATGAGGTGCAGCAGCTATTTTTTAAACTTCAATCTGGAGAAAGCGAAGAGTACATGCTGGAGAAGGCAAATTTTTATGGAAGAGACTTTTCTGTAGACGAGAGAGTGTTAATCCCTCGAAATGATACAGAGGTGCTTGTGAGTGTTATGCTTAAAAAGATCAACGAAAGCATCGATATAAAAAATATGTCATATGTAGACGTGGGGACAGGGAGTGGTTGTATTCCTGTAAGTGTTGTAGAGGAGATGAGGCCGCTCAAATTTAAACAAGTTTTTGCGCTCGAAATATCTCAGGATGCCATGGATGTAGCTGCGAGTAATATCGAGAATCACTGTCCTGGCAGTATAGAACTCAGAGAGTCAAATCTCTTATCTGGAGTATTTCATGATGACTTTTCAGGAAAAGATCTATGTATCAGCGCAAATCTGCCTTATATAAAAGACGGAGATCACAAAAATATGGATGAGAGTGTTATAAGAAATGAACCAAATAGGGCACTTTACGGATGATCTGACACTGGTTTTGAGCTCTATAGAGAGCTTGTTAAGCAGTGTTTTCAAATGAAGCAGGTGCATAAGATGGGTGAGATACACCTGTTTATAGAAATAGGTTTTGATCAGTGAGAAGTGTCTCGAAGTGTGCTGGAGGAGTTTGGACTTAGATTTGAATATTTTCCCGATAGCTCTAATATAGAGAGAGTAATATATATAACAGGATTTTAGCTCATGAGTATAGAAGATTATTGAGCGATTGATGAGTGAGCTGAGGCCTGAAGTCAATCCTCTGAAATCTCTGAAAAATATAAAGCAGCAGCAAAAAAAGCGGGTGCTGGTATTAAGCGTACAAAAAAAGACGAAAAAAAAGCAAAGAAGTATGACTTCCTCCTTGCAAAATTCTTAGTGGAGATGATCTTAAAAAAGAAATATGACAATCTTCTTGATGAGCTGTTTGCATGTCTCGATGCTTGATACGGAACAAACTTTCTTCTCGGAATACTCTCACTTATTTACCTGCCTATCAGTCATGAAATAAGATGAGCTGCCGGAAAGCAAGAGCTAAGTTTTGATTACATTGTTTCATGAGAAACACAAAAGTTTGATGATCATGATTTGCATCCAGAAATTAGAAAGAGAGTAAATGCTTGGATTGAAGATATGGAATCAGTTATTTCACTTGAAGTTTCTTCTATAATCACAAAAAGAACTCTCGGACTTATACTCTATGATGAAAAGGTCCGAAGTTTTACTGCAAAGGTTTTCCTATTTTTCTTCTCAGAGCTCAATATCTCAGTATCAGAATCTAAGGCTCGAAATTATAGTGAGTTCATCCTGTGAGAGCTTGAGAAATCATTGAAGAAAAACATGCCAGAATTGCAAGAGAAATGGACAAATGAGGGGCTCGAAATATAGATTTGACTTTATAGGCCTTTTCTATAGAATCACGGGGCAAAAAACTAAAATACAACTTGCGAGAAAGCTAGTGAAATACACAAAAGTGTAGATGATGCTAGCATTTAATTTTTTATACACACGACTATGAGTCAAACTCCATTAGACAGGGTAAGAAATATTGGGATTATTGCCCATATCGATGCCGGAAAAACCACTGTATCAGAAAGAATTCTCTTCTATACAGGTAAAATTCATAAAATTGGTGAAACACATGATGGTGAAGGAACTATGGATTGGATGGAACAAGAACAAGAAAGAGGGATTACTATTACTTCTGCTGCTACTACAGCATTCTGGAAAGACCATCAAATTAATATTATTGACACTCCAGGCCACGTTGATTTTACAATTGAGGTTGAAAGATCACTGAGAGTACTTGATGGTGGGGTTGCTATATTTGATGGATCACAAGGGGTTGAACCTCAATCAGAAACTGTTTGGAAACAAGCTGATAAATATAACGTACCAAGAATCTGTTTTGTAAACAAAATGGATAAAATGGGTGGTGATTTTGATATGTCAGTTGATACTATTAAAAAACGTCTTGCTGGTAACAAAGTTGTAGCAATTCAATACCCTATTGGGGCTGCAGATGACTTCTCTGGTCTTGTTGATATTATTGAGATGAAGGCTTACCACTTTGAAGGTGATTCTGGTGAAAATGTAAAAGAAATCGAAATTCCTGCTGATCTAAAAGATAAAGTTGAGGCAATGAGACTTGAACTTATTGAAAAAGTAGCAGAACAAGATGATGCTCTCATGGATAAATATTTCTCTGAAGGAGACCTCAGTGTTGCTGAGATTAAAAAAGGACTCAGAATTGGTGTATGTTCAAACAACCTCTATGCAGTTGCTTGTGGATCTGCTCTTCAAAATATCGGGGTTCAAATGGTTATTGATGCTGCGGTTGATTACCTTCCAAGTCCTATGGATGTAAATGATGGTATTCTTACAGTAAAAGATATCGATGATCTTGAAAAAACAGAAAATATCAAAGTTGATGCTGCTTCTCCTCTTGCAGCTCTCGCATTTAAAGTTGCAACTGACCCATTCGTTGGACGTCTTACATTCGTAAGAGTATATGCTGGAACGCTTAAATCAGGATCATATGTATACAACGCTACTTCTGGTCAAAAAGAAAGAGTTGGTCGTCTCGTGCAAATGCACTCAAACTCACGAGAAGAAATACCAGAAATTACAGCTGGTAATATCGGTGCAGTTATTGGTCTTAAGGCTACAAAAACAGGTGATACACTCTGTGATGTAAGCAAAAAATTCCTTGTTGAATCAATGGAATTTCCAGAGCCAGTAATCTCTATTTCTGTTGAACCAAAAACAAAAGCAGATCAAGAAAAAATGGGTGTAGCTCTCGGAAAACTTGCTGAAGAAGACCCTTCTTTTAGAGTAAGAACTGATGAAGAGACGGCTCAAACTATCATCTCTGGTATGGGTGAGCTTCACCTAGATATCATTGTTGATAGAATGAAGAGAGAATTCAAAGTTGAATGTAACGTCGGGGCTCCTCAAGTTGCATACAGAGAAACAATCAAAACTATTGCGACAGACGTTGAGCATAAATTCTCAAAACAAACAGGTGGTCGTGGTCAATATGGGCACGTTGTTATTACATTTGAACCATATAAAGAGCTAGACGAAGATGATGTAAAAGATGAGGTAAAAGAAAAACCTACAAATAAGTTTGTAAACAAAATTACTGGTGGGGTAATACCAAAAGAGTATATTCCAGGGGTACAAAAAGGGCTCAATGAAGCATATGCAAGAGGGTTCTCTGCAGGATATCCTATGGTAGATATTAAAGCAACTCTTACATTTGGTTCATTCCATGATGTTGATTCTTCTGAGCTTGCATTTAAACTTGCTGCATCAAAAGCATTTCAAGATGCATGTAGAAAAGCTCAAGCTACTATCCTAGAACCAGTTATGAAGGTAGAAGTAAATACTCCAGAAGAGTATATGGGTGATGTAATTGGTCAGATTAACTCTAAGAGAGGACGAATCGAAGAAATGTCAGATAGAGGACAAGCAAAAATTATTGCTTGTTATGTACCGCTTTCTGAAATGTTCGGATATTCTACAGAGCTTAGATCAGCTTCACAAGGACGTGCTACATACGGTATGGAATTTGATCACTACAGTGAGGTTCCTAGTAATGTTGCTACTAAGATTCGTGAAGAAAGAGGTTTCAAACTTCCTGACGAAGATTAATATAAATATATTTGTAAAATACTATTTCTATCATTTAGAAATAGTATTTTTTTGTTACTCATATGTATTTTAGCTTCCAATCTTTTTGAAAATTCATACAATGACTATGTCTGGATGGAAAACAGACAATAAATGTTATCAAAAATCTAAAAATTTGGCTTTCAAAAGCTAACTTCAATCAATATTTTATTTCTCTTATTTCGGATATACTCTGAAAAGTATCTTAATATACGCGTACGTTTTTGTCGTTTATGAAAAGAAAAGCAGTATTGTCGAGTAAAAATCTTAGGATACAGCACATAAAATATACTAGATTTTAAGTAACAATTTTACTTAAATAAAAATATAAAAAATGCCACTAATACCAATGATAATGAGTGTGATTTTTGGTATGGCTTTGATGGTAGTATTTTTCTTTCTTTATGAGAACAGAAAGACAAATAGAGCTGAAACAAAGTCAGAAAAAATCCTCTCCAAAGCAGATAGAAAACGAGATCATATTATAAACGATGCTCGTAGGGATTCAGACGCTATGATTCATGAGGCAAAGCAAGAAGCTCATGATATTATGAAAAAAGCTCAACATACAGAAGATAGGATAGCAAAAACAGAGGCCAGAGTTATAGAGCGTGAAGAAAAGATCGAACAAAGACTCGATCAAATAGGAAAAAAACAGGATGAAATCTTAGCTCAAGAAGAGGCACTCAAGTCTCAAAGAGAAGATTTAGAAAGAAAAGCACATGAGCTTGACGGAAAGCTCTCAGAGATTGCAAAACTTTCGGAAGATGAAGCAAAAGAACTATACCTGAAACAAATAGGTGAGAGATACGAAAAGGATGCTGTTGGGCTCATAGAAAAACATAAAAAGAAGATAGAAAAGCAAAAGACAGAAATCTCAAGAGAGATTTTGCTTAAGTCTATTCAACAGTATGCTGGTGATGTAACAAGTGAAGTGACAACGACGCTTATACCTATTCCAAGTGATGATATTAAAGGGAAGCTTATTTGAAAAGAAGGAAGAAATATTACAACATTTGAGAAAAATGCTGGTGTTTCTCTTATCATTGATGATACTCCAGATTCAGTATTTATATCTGCTTTTGATCTCTATAGAAGGTATATTGCAAAAAAATCTCTTGAAAAACTCATAGAGGATGGACGCATACAGCCAGCTAGGATTGAAGAAGTAGTAAAACAAACTGAGTCAGAGTGAGAAATTCTGCTCAAAGAACTTGGAAATAAAGTTCTTGAAGAACTGAATATTCATAACATGCCAGATGAGATTGTTCCAATAATCTGAAGACTGAGATTCAGAACGAGTTATGGTCAGAATATGCTTAAGCACTCGAAAGAGGTTGCAATTATAGCTGAAGCCATAGCAAGAGAGCTCTGAGTAGACCAAAAACTTGTGCGTATGTGAGGACTGCTTCATGATATCTGAAAAGCTCTTGATCATGATATAGAAGGAACACATCCAGAGATTGGGGCAAAGATTGGGAGAAAGTATGGACTTCCAGAAGAAGTAGTAGATATGATTGAAAACCATCATGGAGAGCAATTTTCTATCTCTATTTATGCTGCTATTGTGCAAGTAGCAGATGCAATATCATCTGTTCGCCCTGGAGCAAGAAGAGAAGCAATTGAACAGTATCTTAAGAGAGTTCAAGAAATGGAAGCCCTTGTGCAAAGCTTTTCGTGAGTAGATAAAGCCTATGCTCTTTCTGCTGGACGTGAAGTACGAGTATTTGTAAATGCTGATACCATCTCGGACAGTGACGCTCACTCTCTTGCTGGTGAAATTGCTGGAAATATTGAAGCAAATCTTCAGTATCCTGGTGAAGTAAAAGTTTCTCTCATACGAGAAACGAGATGTGTAGAATATGCTAAGTAAAAATATGTGTATTTTGAAAGAGACGTTTTCGATCGAAAACGTCTCTTTGTCATCTGAAAGGGAGACAATATTCTTAGAAATCAAAGAAGGAAATAGTTATTGCCAAGTTGTTATTAATACAAGAGGAATATATAAGTGTCTAAAAGTTAATACTGTATATTGTAAAGAAGAGTCTTGAGTTCTTTTGAAAATAGCACAAAAATTTTCTCAAAACAATATATCAATTTTCGCATTTACTAGTATCAATCACTGATATTTCTTCTTCGAAGAAAAATTTCAAATGCTCGTAGAAACCAGTATACTTGGGAAAATATCAATTAATTAATTATATATGTATAACGGAAATGATCTCAAGGTGGGGAAGAAATTTATAATGGATGATATGCCGTTTGAAATCGTATCATATGCTCAAAAAG
>JAHDGX010000001.1:16800-29948 GCA_020631575.1 Candidatus Altimarinota bacterium
AAGAAATTTATAATGGATGATATGCCGTTTGAAATCGTATCATATGCTCAAAAAGTTATGGGACGATGAGGAAGTATCATTAATATTAAAGCCAAAAATCTCCTTAATGGAGGGACGATAGCAAAAACTATATCAGATACCGATAAGTTTGCTCCAGCTGATATAGCAACAAAGAGCTATGACTATCTCTACAATGATGGAACAAACTATATGTTTATGTCTCAAGAAACATATGAACAAGTAGAGCTTCCAAAAGAAACCCTTGATGGAGCTGAACTCTTTCTCAATGACGGGGATAAAGTAAAACTTCAGGAGTATAATGGAAATCCTATTAATATAGAGCTTGATCCAAGCTGCGCTCTTGAGGTTACAGAGACTCCACCAGGAGAAAAATGAGATACAGCTACCGGAGGGAAAAAGCCAGCAACACTCTCTACTGGACTAGTTGTTCAAGTGCCACTTTTTATTAATGTTTGAGATATCATAAAAGTTGATACGAGAACAAAAGATTATCTTTCAAGAGCATAATAAGATATTGCATTTTTATGTTTCGAGCATAATATAGTACATAGATTTTACTCTTAAAATAAATAACGTGTTTCCATTTTTTGAGATCTTTCCATGAGCATTTCTCTACACTTTCTGACTTGCTCTTACTTTGTGTTTTTTCCTTTTTTTATGGAATTTAAAAAGACTTGCGAAGCGTTTTGGGTATAGTTTTTCTTTCTTTACTCAGAATATATTGTGGTTTTTTCTTTCTACTTTTTTCTTCTCCCGTGCTTTCTATGTCTTAGGAAAATGGAATGATATGAAATTCATTAAAGACCCGTTTCAATTTTTTATAATGAATGAATTCAACTTCTCTCTTTTTGGTGCTATGTTTGGCTTTGGACTCGTTCTGTACATGTTATCAAGACTAGAAAAAAGTAGTATCTTACGGTATATAGATGGTGTTGTATTATCGTTTTTATTTATACTTGTAATTGGGTATATAGGAGCATTTTTTGGATGACAAGTATATGGAAGAGAAACAGCTCTAGGAATAGAACTTACATATACAAACGCATATTCTCCAGTACCATTTCAAGTTCCTGTATTTCCACTTCCTCTCGTATATATGTTTATGAGTTTTGTGATATTTTGTGCTATGTATATGCTTTCTTTATTCATTCATATTAAGGGGTATATTGGATATATTGGATTGATGCTTTTTTCATCTATGATCATTATATTTGAGTCATTTAGTGGAAAACAAGATATCCTATCAGTTGTAAGTATATTTAATTTACCACAGGTATTTGCTTTGATATTGCTTATATGGAGCTGATATCAATTCGCTCAAATATTTTCTTCTGATGACACGCATCCAGCTCATATAGATGTGGCATCATAATAATATATCTTCGTTTTTCACTGTATTTCTTCTCTCTGTTTTATGAGGGATACTACTTTGAAATACGATACCACAAGTATCTTTGCTCGGGATTATATATGTATTTTTCCTAATCATTGTGTTGTATATATGTTTCTTTCTGAAGCATATATTTTTTTATGCTCTTGTTTGAACGGTTGCAGTCCTGGTATGACTTACAGTATCACTACAACACAGTAGCATATTGAACGAAAACTTGATGCAAATGAGTCCTTATGAGTGACTCTATATTGAGTATTCTGGAAAGGTACATGGTTTGTATAAAAAGAGAGATTTTGATAGCGAATATATTATTTCTCTTCAATCTATACATAACAATGTTATAGATCGTGAAATACATCATATTTTACGTCTCCCAAACAATTTTACTCTTCGTGATGGTGATATTATATCCTACAGTTGAAAAATGTATCCCATCGAAGATTTTGATGGCTTTGCATATAAAAAATTTATGCTATCCAAAAAGATATATTTTACTACTTCTGCAAATGCAGTTCAAGTATTTGGAAATACAAATTCGTATTTTCAGAATCAGTTTTATGATTTGAGACAGGATTTTCTTGGGAGAATTCAGAAAATATTTCCTCAGAGAGAAGCTATATTTCTCTCATGAATTTTATTTTGAGCTCGGGAAAATATACCACAAGATTTAAAAGAAGATTTCAATAACTCATGACTCACTCATTTTATTGCCGTAAGTTGATTTAATATAACGATTTGTATTATCTTTCTAAGTTTCTTCGTATGAATGTTTCCATTTTGGCTGCGTTTTATCATAATGTGAGGTTGTATTAGTCTCTTTGCTATTTTTGTATGAGGATGAGCTCCAGTTGTACGGGCAAGTATTATGTGAATACTGTGATATATGTTTTTAGAATCTGGAAATAAAGTTCTTCATATACCACTGCTTGCATTTACAGCAGCTGTTATGACGATTATGAGTCCATTGTCGTTGAGTTATGATGTGAGTCTTCACTTAAGTTTTCTTGCTGTGATAGGGATTATCTATACGCAGGATATATTTCAAAAGGTGTTTTCATTTATTCCAAACACTCTCGCAGTACGTGAGGCTCTTGTACTTACCTTTGCAGCTTTGAGTTTTAGTCTTCCTATTATGATGTTCCAATTTTGACAAGTATCTCTCCTTGCTCCTTTTGCCAATATGGCTGTGACTTGGACAATTCCCCTTGCAATGTTGACAGGAGCATTGACGCTCATAGCAGACGCTATACATCCAGTTCTATGAGAAATACTATGATATATTGCCTGGACGCTCCTCAAGTTTGACATGCTTATGGTGCATCTATTTTGAAATATTGAATGGGCACTTTTGAAAATGGATTTATGACCATTTTCCGTGTATCTTCAGTCGTTGTATTTTATTATACTATGATATGTGTTATTGGTTATAAGATTGAAATACAAGAGATAATTAGCTTTGAGCTCTTGGAGTTTCTCATGCTTCTGATCCAGTATCGAGATCTCCAGCTACAAATACATCTCATGATTTTTCACTAGTCTCCAAGGAAGTATATATATCATCTACTCAGGGTTGTAATTTAGTTGCAGTGTTTTGCTCTACCATAAGTCTTTGAATGTTTTGAAATTCTGCTTCTAGAAAGAGAGCCTTTTGCTCAGAATTTTTCCTTTGTCTATATGCTTCATTTTGTCTACTTTTTCATCTCACTCCCTCAGCATTATTTACAGTTGTGTATATCAACATCAAATCTGCCTGCATTTGCTCTGGACTTTCAGATCATGCTTGTATTCTTTCGTGAGCATCATCAAACTCTTGTGTTCTCGTAAAAGTATATTTTCCTTCTATGATTTTATTTGCTGATATTTGACTCGCAAGTATGAGAGAAGCTTTTGTGTCTACTTCTCATTCTGCTCACAGAATTCTTGTATAGTTTTCAGAAATAAGATTTGTAAAAGTATCTCCTCAAGAACTATTTTTATCTACTCTATCTTCTTCTGCTACAGAAAAGTCCTCATACATATCGGCTCTTCGTTTGTCTATAGTGGAAGGATTATCAAGTTCTCTTGCCTGATTTACGGCCTCATGGTTGTCTCCCAATATATCAGACATTGCGTCTACTATGTCTACTCAGTTCAAGTATCAGTTAGATATTTCTTCTACTTGCTGAGGAGATATGTCATGAAGAGGATCAGTTATTTGTCATGTTTCTGGTACATGCGCATTAATAAGAGGAGTATATCTACTCTCATTAAACTCTCTTCCTGCGATTTCTTCTATGCTTTCATCTGTCTCATTGAGTTCTCAAATATTCGTGTCATTTCGCAAAAGAGAAGTCGCATCATCTCACATACGGAGTGTATCTCAAATTTGTAGATGATCAGCTTGAGAATTGAAGTTTATGTGTCTATTGCTTCCAAGAAAGGTATTGATGTAGCTCGCGTTCATTCATGCTTTTACAGTAATCCCCTCCTGAGAAGAGAGATTCTCTTGGATACGAATACTCGTGAGTCTTGGATCTACGTATTGCGCTATAGCGTCTGCAAGATCTTCTCTATTCTCTTCTGGAACATCACTACTCATCAGAGCTTGGTAGATGGAACCATCAAGATCTCAGGAACCAGTAAAATTATCTCTCACACTATCAGTAATCTCTGGCATAATGAGATCAATATCACTTGCATATATATCATCGAAGTGACGAGTGTTCGTTTCTTGTTGTTCTATGGTGAGTGGCTCTCATTCAGAAGCCCGAGTGTAAAGAGCTTGATTTAATTTTTTTCATGCTGCTTCAAAGTCTGCTTCTTCTCATCTTCGAAGAAATTCGGCATCAGCTTCTCTTTTTAATTGTGCTTGCTCAAGTGTTTCGGCCATTTGAGAGCCTGGATCAAAAACCATAATAGTTTTATAAAAAATAATCCCTTATATTGTATCATATAAGGGATAAAAACTGCAAATATGGTGAGTTTAGATATTTTTTGGGATCATTGATTCTCTTAAACCAAGGGATTGTTCTAAGCTGTGAGCAACACTGAGAAGTTTTGCTTCTCAAAGTCTTGGGCCTAGGATTTGGAATCATACTGGGAGAGACTCCGCTACATCATCTTCACTCTGAGCAAAACCGCAAGGAATAGATATCCCGGGAAGTCCAGCAAGTGAAGCTGGAATAGTATATGCATCCTCAAGATACATCTTAAGAGGGTCATTCGTAAGTTTTCAGATTTCCCATGCGACAGATGGAGCAACAGGCCCTACAATAACATCAACACTTTCAAAAGCTTTTTTAAAGTCTTCTATTATGAGGGTTCTGACCTGAGCAGCTTTTTTATAGTAAGCATCATAAAAACCAGCAGAGAGTACATATGATCCTAGGATAGATCGTCTTTTGGGCTCATTTCCAAGTCCTTCTCCTCTATTATGGAGATATATTTCATCTACTCCATTATTTGGAGTGTCACTATTATGTCCATATCTGATTCCATCGAGCCGAGCTAGATTTGTTGACACTTCCGCAGGACATATGATGTAGTATGACGCTATAGCATACTTTGTCATTGGCAATGATATGTCTACTATCTCTGCTCCCTCTGCTTTCATGTGATCGATTGTTTGAGTAATTTTTTCTCGTACTCAGGCATCGAGACCTTCTTCAAAGTATTCTTTTGGGACTCAGACTCTGACTCCTGACATGTTTTGTTTTTTCATGTCAGATATGTTGATAGTGTCTTTTCACTCGAGAGATGAACTTTCGAGCTCATCATGACCATTCATGATATTGTAGAGATATGCAGCGTCTTCGACAGTATTTGTAAAAGTTCCAGGAGTATCGAGACTGGATGCCATTGGCATGATACCAAAACGTGAGTTTCGTCCATAACTAGGTTTAAAACCAACCACTCAGCACATACTCGCTGGCTGCCTGATTGAACCTCCCGTATCAGTTCCGAGAGCTGCTGGCACTAAACCTGCAGCAACAGCTGCAGCTGATCCCGAACTTGATCCTCCAGGAATTCTATTTGTTCCATGAGGATTTTTTGTGACTTTGGTCTTTGAGTTTTCTCAGCTACTTCCCATAGCAAATTCATCCATATTACATTTCCCGAGAGAGCTCATTCCTGCTGTCTTAAGTTTTTTTGTTATTGTAGACTCATATGGTGGCACGTACTCTGCGAGCATTTTTGATGCCCCTGTAGTTGAGATACCTTTTTCACAGTATATATCTTTTATCCCGAAAGGAATTCAGCAAAGTTCATCATTAGATTCATTAAAACCACCTTCGCTAAGTGAATTAAAACTTCCAATATTATCGTCTAACTGCTTTGTTCGCGTCAGAAAATAATCCCAGACTTCTCGAGAAGTAACTTCTTTATTTTCTATAAGCTCCTTGAGCTCGAGGACACTTTTATGAGCGAGGTTCATATATGTATGAGTTTTTTGATAAATATTGCCCGAATTATAGGCAAAAAATAAAACATCTCAAGAGAGATGTTTTATTTTTTTAGAATTCTTATTTTTCCTCAGTTTTTGTTTCTTCAGCTGGAGTTTCTACTTGTGCTTCTGCTTTTGGAGTCTCAGTTTTTACTTCTGGAAGTTCAACTTTTGGAAGCGCTTTCGCAGTATTAAGTGTAGCTTTATCCATTTTGATTTCTTTGAGTCTCGCAGCCTTACCTGTAAGTTCCCTGATAAACTTAATAGATTTTCTTCTTACCTTAAATTGTCTAAGCACTTCGATTTTTTCAATTGTAGGAGAGTGGATAGCAAAGATTTTTTCTACACCAAATGCTCCAACTTTTCTTCTTACTGTAATAGTTTTTTCAAGTTCGGATTTCCCAGCTATTTTTATAACAATACCTTTAAATCTTTGGATTCTTTCTTTGTTTCCTTCTTTAATGATTTGGTATACTTCTACTTCCATACCAGTTTTAATGTCTGGCCTTCCTGAAGCAAGAAATTCGCTTTGAGCTTTTCTTACTATATCTACGTTCGTCATGCTTTTTTAGATAAAAAATACTCACGTCCCCGCGTGAAATCGAGCATATCATATGAAGAAATACTTATTTGGCAAACTTTTTTCTATACTTTCACCTGTAAATATGATACAATATATGTATATACCTTCTAGATTTCATAATTATGGATTTTAAAGACTTAATGGATAATGCAAAGCAATTGAAAGATAAGGCTTCCAGAGCTACTCAGCAGGCTATAGATTATAGCGCTCAAAAGCTTGCGGATTCCAAATTTACTATTACAAGCATAGATGATTTAGAGGAATTTATTCAAAAATCGAAGACGACAACAGGTACAGATTCAGATACATGAAAGAAAAAAGAGTTTCAGCATAGGGCTATTGTAATATTTGTTGATACTGGGTCAGAGTTCTTTAAGTCTTTACTCTATAAGCTCCCTGTACTTCAAACAAAAGCTTTTTCTCAAAACATTGCACTAAGGCTTGCAGATATTTCTATGAAAAAGCTTGATAAAAAAGAGTATCAGATAGGGAGAGAAGAAACTTTGCTAGTATTTGAAAATATGAAGATTACGAAAGTCCTCAGTTGACAAGAAAACATACAAAAAGTTGTAAAATCAATGAGTCTCGATATAAATAAGAGTATAGAAGAACTCTAATTTATAGCTCAACATCATGATAGAAATATCTATTCTCGAACTTCTCTATTTAGTACTTACATTTTTTTTAGTCATTATTGGAACACTTTTAACCTTTGTTCTACTGCGGCTATATAAGATTCTTTCTGTCTGAGTAGAACTTACAAATTATTACTGGGAAATAAAGAAGCTGCTTGCATACTATACCCAGGCTTCATTTGTTATGAAAGATAGGATATTCGATATATTTCGCGAGAGTGTAGAAGATGCTACTGAAACAGTAGAAGACTCTACACAAAAATAGTTTAGAGATAACAAGAGTTTCTTGTTATTTTTTTTTGCTGAGATATAATTCAGAAAACATTTTCTTATTCTTACTTATATGTCTCAAAAAATAATAACACTCCCGAAACAGCTCGCAAATCAAATTGCTGCTGGAGAAGTAGTGGAGCGTCCAGTCTCGGTGGTAAAAGAATTACTTGAAAACTCACTCGATGCCGGAGCAGATCATATAGAAATAGAGCTTATAAACGGTTGAATTGATGAGATTACAATCCGTGATAATGGCCTTGGCATACCGTGAGAATATCTTGTGAAGGCTCTTGAGAAATATTCGACTTCCAAAATCACAAGTCTCGATGATCTCTATAAAGTGATGACTTTTGGTTTTCGCTGAGAAGCACTTGCAAGTATCTCGTCAGTAAGTGAGTTTTCGATGAGTTCTAAAGTGCAAGATTCAAAACAGGGTAATATGATACATACTAAGTGAGGAGATAGTATAGAGCAGAGTGTTGTGGCTCACGAGGTTGGGACTACAGTGAAGGTAGATAAGTTATTTTTTAATACTCCTGCTCGTCTTGCATATCTGAAAAAACCGAGGACGGAATATCTCAAAACTCTTTATCTTGTGCAGAAAATAGCTCTTGCCTATCCGGAAGTGTGATTTCACTTGAGTCATGACGATAAATCAGTACTGAAATACCCGCAAAATCAAAGTTTAGAGCAGAGAGCGCATGAGATATTTGGAGAGCAGTTTGCAGAAAATATAAGAAAAGTCTCTCATGAGTTTTCAGGTATAAAAATATATTGATATATTACAAATCCGAGTATTTCTTTTAAAAATAAAACGAGACAAGTGCTCTTTGTAAATAAGCGAGTGATTAGCTCCCCAATGATAGCAAAGGCTATTCATGATGCGTATAATAGGTTTATTCCTCATGGAACATATCCATGATATATTCTTTCTCTTGAAGTTGATCCAACTCGGGTTGATGTCAATGTGCATCCGCGAAAAATGGAAGTGCGCTTTGCAGAGGAGTCATCTATATTTCGCTGCGTTTTTCATGGAGTGAAGGATGAATTAGAAAGAGTCAGTCTTGTATCAACAGCCACTGATCATACTTCACCAAGACGCGAGGATATACAAGAAGCACGTACGCATGAGAGTCTATGAAATACTTCTCAGTCATACTATACCGGCTCAGGAACTAAGTTTAAAAATTATTCTCCATATAAGAATACTCAGTCAAACCCTTCCCAGGCTTCTATTGATTTCAGTAAACAGATTTTATGAAATTCTCATAACGACTTATGAGTAAAGCATGAAACAATAAAGTCTGGAGACATCCGAGATACTCCTCTCGGGAGAATCGTATGACAAATACATAACTCTTATATAGTAGTTGAAACCATTGAATGAATGCAGCTGCTCGATCAACATGCTCTTGCGGAGAGGGTAATTTACGAAAAACTAGCAGCAAACTCGTATATATCTCATACTCAGTGACTTTTGAGTCCAATATGACTCCATCTTGCAGCTAAAGAAGTAGAACTTTTAGAGAATCATATATCAGATTTCAAAAACATGTGATTTGATATTGAGATACTTTCTGGAGGAAATACGATGATTCACGGAATTCCTGATTTTGTTTCCAGGCAAAATATAGAAAAAGTATTTCAAAATATTCTTGAAGATATTTCGCATGTATGATCTATAGGGCTTGAGGAGGTGAGGCATAAAATATGGGCATTTACTGCTTGTAGATCCGCAGTAAAGTTTGGTGATCCTTTGTCTATATTTGAAATAAATGCGCTGCTGTATGACGCTGCTCTCGACTACAGCGCGACCTGCCCGCATGGAAGACCAGTGGTCTACAATATCAGTCTCGAGGAACTTCTATGAAAATACGAGCGTTAAAAAAACTCCTAAATCTAGGAGTTTTTTTAATTATTTGTATATCCAAGGAGCAATGGCATTGAGTATTACTCAGGAGAGCATAAGTATTACGAGTCACATGAGTGTTTTCATGATTCTATCTTTTGCTCAGGTTTTGAGTCCATCATTTATCCCAGCCATAGAATAGAGTATACCGTTTATTACTATAAACAATACGCACGCGAGAGCTGCTATATAGGTAAAGTATTTGATGATAGCTCAGAAGAGTGTCATAACACTATCAAATCCAGGTTGTACCTGACAAGTGATAACCCCGTTTTCATCAGCGGTTCATTCACACACTCAAGGGATAGCTTCAGTTACTTGTACCTCAACTGCTCAGACTCATAAAGAAAATCAGAGACCAAGAAGTAGAGAGAGAGAAATTATAATTTTTTTCATAATAGTGTATTTTATAAGCTAAGATTTGTAAAATCTAGAAGGAATGTATATCCAGCAAGAAGTATGAGCGTAGCAATGAGTGTATTGATAATAATACTTTTTGCTTTTTTCACTCTTTCTTCATCCCCATTTGAAGTGATAAAGTAGTAACCAGAAAGAGTAAGAAAGAATACAGCAACCGGTACTGCGAAGAAGAGTGCAAGTTGCAAAATAGACTCGAAGAGATTAACCCCATCTGATATCTCACCATCAAAGGCTACTCGCTTCCATGCTTCTATAAGCCCCACAAAGATAAGCGCAAGTATAGTGTATACGATCTTGTTTTTTGCTTCTTTCATATTTTCTTCTCTTCCTCTTGAAGTCATAAGCTTAATCCCTGCAAGAGTAATCATAAATACTGCAGCAAGAAATATCATCATTTCAAGGAAGAAAACAATACTATTGTTAAGTGTTGTTCCAAGTTGTACAAAGTCTACAAAGATATTTGAACTTGCATCACTATTACCGTTTTCAAAACCATCAATACTTACCTGTCATCATACAGATACATCCCCGTTTCTATAAAAGACCCTATAGATACTTCCAGGAATATTTATGAATACAAGAGCAATGATAGCATACCAGATTTGTCTCTTTGCTGATGAGAGTTGTTCTTCGTCAGACCCCATAGACATGATCATCATAGCACCAGTATATACCATATAAATGACCATGAGTCACATGAGTATTCTCTTTACTATGCTGAGAATCTGAAATCAAACAGAATTAATATCATTTACAGCATTTCCAGAACTTCATACATTCAAAGATACGTCTCTAATATCATCTCCTCATGGGATATTGACAGCAGCACTTGTGAAATCACTTCCAAATAGAGACACTGTAACAATGAACACAGAAATGTATATTAATATTTTTTTCATAATAGTTTCGTTTAAATAACAGCTTCAGGTCTGAGGAAGAAGGTAATAATTAAAAAGTTTGTTACGAGTACTAGAAGTCCAATTGCTATATATATAAGACTTTGCTTTCATTTTTTAATTTTTTCTTCATCACCAGCAGAGAGGAGAATCTGAGTCCCTGCATAAATAATCATTATCACAACGGCAATAGCCACAAATCAATTGAGCCAATTAATAACATTAATAATAATCTGGATTCCTTCAGAGACATCAGCAACATTGACGCATGTTTGAGAGTTTGATACGACGAGTCCTCCACCAAAATTGTTACAGTTAATTTTTCCATAGAATGCTTCTACGATAAGTTTTGCTAATCTTACAATAAGAAAACCAATGAGAGCATAAGCTATAGTCATGCGTCCAGATTTTATAGCGTCTTCATTTCCGTTTGCAGTAATGAGTCTATAAAATGCAAATACAGCCATTGCCACGAAGAACATAGAAGCCAGTGTCTGAAGCAGAGCAATCATTGGATATACAAGATTTTGGATAAGTCTTGCTCCCAGACTTGCAGAAACTCATTGGTCAAAGAGGATAGTGGTAAATACAAAAGCTATTTGCATAACGATAATACCAATAGTAATCCAGAGAATTCATTTTTTAAATTTTCCAAGTTCTTCTTCTGTATTAGATGAAAATATGAGTTTGAGGACGATTATAAGAAAATAGACGGTTGCGATGACGTAGAAGAGGTTTTTGAAATCTCTCGCAAAACGTATGAGAGCATTATAGAGACCTCGTTCTCACCCTCTACTTACATTTATGAATTTATTATCATCGTTGAGATCCATAAGTTTGTCGTTTCGACCTACATTTCCAGATTCACTTCCAGATGTTCGTCCTATTTGAACATTGTCCACTCAGCTTCATATAGTGTTGCTACCTAAATCAATATCATTTGCACTTGTTGTAGATACAAGCACGAGACTTAAAGCAAAAGTTAAAAGAAAAATAATTTTTTTCATACAAAATATTTAGATGTATTTAAGAAAAGTATACTATATTATCGATGTCACTGCAACTTTTCGGTGTTTTATTCGTCTATTGTACTTGTGAAAATGAATTTATAGCAGTATACTGCTGATACTTATATACAAAACATATTACTATGCTTTTAGCTACACTTCAGATTATAACTTGAATCATTATAGTTATAGTATTATTACTGATACTCCTATTTGTATATGATAGATTTATTCAAAATAAAAATATTGTTATCGGACAGTTTCCAGTAATTGGGAGAATGAGGTATGTATTTCATGAGCTCAGACCATTTTTTAGACAATATTTTGGAGATGATAATGCCTTTGCTCCGAGAATTATTATAGATTGGATACTTGATGTTTCAAAAGGAGCAAGTTGATATTTTGCTTTTGATAAGTTTGATACCACGGGTAATCTTCATGATGGAAACCATCAGATGATCCATGCTGCTGCTCCACTTAATACAGATGAGATGCAACCGGAATATCCAGTACTTTGAGGAACTCGTCGTAAACACCCCCTAAAATTTAAATCATATTTCTACAGATCAGCTATGAGTTTATGATCTATAGGTTTTGAAGCTACTTCAGCTATGGCTGCTGCCTGCGCTGATTCATGAACTCCGTTTAATACCTGAGAATGAGGATTTGCAGTGCATCATATACCTAGGGTAAAGTTCTATAAAGAAAGAAAGTTTTTTAAATATACACAGATACCAAGGCTATATAAAAAAATCTATAGATTTATACCAGGACCAAGATTAAAAAATAGATTTATAGATAGGCTTGGACATAAATATCTAGAAAAATGAATGAGGGATTTATATCTCTTTGATTATGATCATTTTGTATTTTATACCATTGATTGGTCTGCGGATCTGAAACATTTTCCAAAAGCAGGAATGCTCCCAGATGAGTTTGGTCATATTATTCTCCAGATATGATCAGGTCTCTATGGTCTACGCAAGGCTCGAAAGGATGACAAGATAGAGTTTGATTGGGATAGATTTCAAAAAATCATGTCGTTTTGTAGCGCAATTGAGATCAAGCTCGCTCAAGGGGCAAAGCAGACGGGATGAATCCTGAAAGCTCTGAAGAACACTCCTGTAGTAGCGAATATAAGAGGAGTACATCCAGGAATAGATCTCATCTCACCCAATAGATTTCCATATTATCAGCCAAAAAAAGAGAAAGAATTTTTAGAGTTTTGTCAGCTCCTGAGTGAAAAAGCATGAGGAAAACCAATAGGAGCTAAGTTGGTAATTTCTGATGCAAATAATGTAGAGTGACTTGCAAAAGCTATGGCTCAGGATGAAAGTCTGATGCTTGATTGGATCAATGTAGATGGTGGAGATGGAGGTTCATGAGCTGCCCCAATAGCCCTTGGAGTGCTCTTTGGAAAGAAAATATATGATGCGCTCCCGATAGTGCAGCAAGTTCTAGTGAAGCATAAAATCAGAGATAAGATAAAAGTACTTTCAGCTGCAAAACTTTACGCTCCACATATGTCAGCAAGAGCTCTCGCACTTGGTGCAGATGCTGTATGAAATGCGCGATCAATCATGATTGC
>JAHDGX010000001.1:30048-52418 GCA_020631575.1 Candidatus Altimarinota bacterium
TTATACACAAGATAAAGAAGAGAGATACCTCATAGAGCGGAATAGAGGTATGAGAGTCAGTTTTGATGATTTTCAAGTCAGGCAAATATAAGAGCAAGAAAACCAAAGGCTATAGCTATAGATATTTGTGAGTAATAACTCTTTATGACGATATATCGGTTGTTTGGGATATTTTTTGCGAGGTCAAAAAATTGTTTATTAAAACTGAGTCTGAAAATAGAAGTACAAAATGCTACGACAAATACGAGGACTCATAAGATAATAATATTCTCAATCTGTGGTACATATCACCTCAGGAGCCAGGAGAGAGCGTAAAGTATCGTCGATATATAATAGACATGTTTTACATTTATCTTGTCTATATATTGTCTTATAATACCAAACATACCGGCAAAACTGAGAGCGAGCAGCACAGTTATGATTCATAATTTTGTATAACTTTGATTTGCGAGTAGATAGAGAGAAATCACCCAAAAAAAGCTTTCAAAAAAGAGAAAAGGACCATCAAGAAAGAAGATAAATTTGGATCGATATTCATCTTTGAAATGTATGAGATCTTTGAAAGTTGTTCTTGGTTTTTGGAGTGGAGCAGAAAAGTGAGAAGTAATATTTTTTTGGGTCGTAAAATATATAAGACAGAGCAAGGACAGTATACTCACTCAAAGCCAAAGAATGAAGAAACTGCTTTGTTCTAGGAGAAAGGCTCCTATGAGTATTCATGCCTTTAAGAGTATAAATGCTATTATTTGTATCGTTCCGTACTGCTTTCCGACACTTTCTGGAGGAGTATTTTCGAGAAACATAAGTCTCTGAGTAACCCAAAAAAAACAGTTATAGATTCCATATATGACAGTTGCAATGTAGAGGTAATAGATATTTTGTGAGAAAAATCAAAGTGAGACAAGAAAAATCTCGAATACAAATGAAACAGCAATAATCCCAAGGAGATTTTGTTGAAATCTGAGTTTATCCCAAATTATGAGTCCTACAGCAAAACTAATCCCAGTAAGTGATATAAACAGAGATACTTGAGAAAGAGAGAGATACTGTTCCCAGAGAAATATAGGAAGGAAGAAAATAAACATTCCTATCAGCAGAGAATGTGCTCATAGGAATATATAGAGGAGTTTTGAAATTTGTGGCATATTTGGTCTTAAAAAGCTCATTTTCAATCTACCTCTAGCGCGTCCATTTTTGCATAAAACTTGGTGAGATCTGGTGTTTCTCAAAACCTTGGTTTGTGGTGCATTTTGAGATATGGACGACAATTTACCTCGAGAAAGATACACTTTTGTTTATCATAATCTATATGAACTCACTTTTCAAAAATCACATCAAGCCCAAATATATTTGAATCAAAACCTTTGAGGACTTTTAGGAAGAGCTCATTATTTTTCTTTGTAACATGCTCTATTCCAATGTTCTTGAGAACTCCTCCAGGGGCAAGTGCAACTCGGTGAAAGAGGAGTACTCTTTCGTCTTTTTTTGGAATAGATGACAGAGAGAGCTTATGTTTTTTAAGATGCTTGAGTATAAGAGGGTTGTTTGGATAGATGTTATGTATACTTGGACCAAGCTGCATTTTATCCCTGATAGTATTTTCCTCATCTATGAGAATAGATATAGTTTTTTTCCCATCTCAAATCACAAACGGGGGGAAGCGCTCCATGACAATCTCGGCCCCATCTTTTGTGACTACTATTCTGTGGTCATGTCCATCGAGGTATGACTCTATGACAGTTTTTGGCCACCATATCTTTGCGAGAAACACTGCTTTATATAGCTCACTATAAGTATTGATTGGGAAATAGCTTCCTCTTGAGTATCCAGAGACATTAGGTTTTATTACTACAGGAAATCAATTCTTTTTTACAAATGCTCCAGCTTTCCATGGCCAGAAAAATATTTCTCCTTGTGCGCAGGGAACTCAGAGTTTTTCAAACATGGCTCTTGCTTGGGCTTTTGATCTTGTGTTTCGACGTACCTTTGTTGGATTATAGTCACTGCAACCGTTCATAAACTTTTTTTCTATGTAAGCATATACCCATTTATTTACAGATGATACGTATTTATTGTTTGTAATCTTAATCATATAGTTTCTGCAAAGCATATTTAGGAATATATTTTTTTTCTTTGGGTTTGGATTTCACTTTATAGCCAGTGCGAGCTGCCTGGTATAATTTATGAGTCTCTTTTCTCTTTCCATAGGACTCAGAGTCTTATCTTTTACCGCTGGAAGCATAGGGAGGAATATATTCATTTCAAATACTTGAAATTTCTCTTCTTTAATTCCCTGTATGTTGTCAGCTTTAAGGCTCACTCGCACAAGCCTAAAATCTCCCATCTCTCGGATGGTCTTGTAGAGCTCTCAAAGCTCTTTTTTATTAAACCTGGATGTTATATCTCGTATGATACCAGTTTTAACAACATTAATTGGAAAAGCCTCATCAGAATTGTTGAGTATTTTTGTGACAGAGATGAGATTATATTTCTCAGGGTTTTTGGGATTTTTAATGCAGAGAATATCAAACTCGTCTTTATATTTTGATGCTTCCTGATACAGGTAGGGAATTTTTCCTCGTTTTATTTTTTTAAGGATATTAGAAAGCTCTTTTTTATTATCGGCTCTGAAGACTCCGTGGGAGTTTTGTCACCACTCTGGTTTTAAAAATACAGGATATGACACCTCAGATTCTATATCATCTATATGTGTATTTTTTTTAATAAGATTACTATGAAGCCTATATTTTTTAGGAATGTTTTTTTCAATTTCGTGTTTTGAATATATCTTTTTTTCACTATTAAAGTACTCACTATTTAATTGGAAAAAAGAGAGTGGATTAATTCCATACCGTATAGAAAATACTAGAAAGTATGTAAATGTCCGTATTTTTAACATATACCTCGAGAATGAATTATATGAGCCTTCCAATAATAGGAAGCCTTGCAATAATAGAGTTTTGGAGATAGTCTTTATACATGAAAAAGAATGCTATTCAGATGAGTAGTACAGATACAGCTGCTCTAAAGAGGCTTCCTCCATCAGATTCTCCCTCATGAAGTACTTCAATTCATAGAGGACTTACTACGTGAAAGAATACGGCTCCGGCCATAATTCCTGCAGTGAGTAATCATCCCAAAGCAATAAGAGCATTTCCATTTTTTTGTTTTAAAAATCATGCAGCTTGTATTCCCCATAATATAATTCAACTCAATATCATGAGAGAAGCTAACAGTTCTAAAGCTCAAATAACATAGGCTGCGTAGGCAGAAAAACCAGAACCTATAGTTGATCCAAGAAAGGTTCCAATCCAGTCTCCAATCGTTCCAAATATATGCTGCGTATCAGGATGACCTGTGAATTTATATGGGAGAGATCCAAGGAACACCATTGATAACCAAAGAGCCATTGGGATCGTTATAAGTTTTTTCAGCATGATCATATATTTAAGGTATAAGTCTTGAAAAAATAGTATTCTATTTCATCTCAAAGTCAATCATACTGGGAATACTTTGAGTAACCTTAAATCAGCTTATTTGACAGTATCTTGAATATATATACTATATATTTAGCAAAACTTGAAAGGAGGTGATTCTTATTCCAAGGTTTTTGCTGGGCATTAGCCCGAAAACATGGTCGATTGTGGCCATGGTGATGATTATGGTGCTTGCAATTGGGACGGCAGTATTGCACGTCCTTATTGCTGAGTATCTGACAGCCATCACAGTCGTTTTGACGGCATCAATTTCAGTGTTTCTGTTGACGAGAGGTAGCCCCTATCGTAACCGGCCACTGTTAACCAACTCAGGTTGCTGATGTCTACGACATAAAATGTACCCAGCCCTAATTTGGGGGCTGGGCCTTGTTTTCAAAATATATACAAAAGCACCTGTGGAATTTTATAGGTGCTTTTGTTTTAATCTTCATTCATGATTCAGAGTCTTGCTTCGATTTCTATATCGACATATTTCTTTTTACGTCCGTATTTCTTACGGGAGTATTCTTTTATGATGTTTGCTGCTTTTAGGTTTTTGTAATTATTGTCCCAAATAGTTTTGAGGTCAAATGGACGAGTAGTTGCATTATCAATATTGAGCTTACAGTAGGTGGTAAAGTTTGCGATACCAATAATATCTTGCTGTGAGAGGAGGGGAGCATATTCTTTTTCCATATATTCCGCATCATCCGCACCAACTTTAAATGATTGTATGGTACCGGCATTACCAAATACTGCATCTTTAATTGATGGTTTATCTCACTTAGACTGTCCTCCGATTTGCGCGATAAATTGGTGAGCCATGATAAGAGCGAGACGATACTTACGAGCTTCCGAGAGTATTTCTCCAAATGTTTCTGTAGCAAAGTTCTGGAACTCATCCACGTACATGTAAAAATCTTTTCTTTCTTCTTCTGGCATATCCGCTCTACTCATTGCGGCCATATTGATTTTTGATACAAATATCAGACCAAGAAGCTGAGCATTGAGAGCTCCAATTTTACCTTTTGAGAGATTTACGAGAAGAATCTTCCTGTTATCCATCACCTCACGTAGGTTAAAGGCAGATTTTGGTTGCCCAATAATATTACGAATCGTTGAATTGGTAATAAATGGGCCAAATTTTGCAGAAAAATATGGTATCATTTCTTGCTTTTCTCTATCACCCGTATTGGCATACTCATGATCCCAAAATGATTTTACAACTGGATTTTTTAGGTTGCGCGTTTTGTATTTCATAAACGCTTCATCAACGAACAGTCTTGGAACATCTATAAGTGTTCCTCCATCTTCTTGATCTTCCATGAGTGTAAGACACCCATTACGGAAGTAGTGCTGAATTCGTGGACCAAATATTTCATCTCCAAATATCTTGATAAATATTTCTGTTGCGTCCATTGCAGCTCTATCCATTTCGCGTTTTCGAATATCTGGGTCAGTAGATATGATATCGAGCATATTGAGCCCCATTGGTCTTTCTGTATCTGATGGGTCAAAGATAATTACATCTTTTGCTCGCTCTTTTGGAACAAAAGCAAGTACATCTTCTACGAGGTCTCCATGTGGATCGATGACACAGATACCATCACCGTTCCATACATCCTGACGAGCGAGATATCAGATATATACTGACTTACCTCACCCAGATTTTCAGATGATATACTGATGACGACCACGATCTTTTCTACTAAAGTATATTGGAGTTTGTTTATTTCTGTATTCGTTCCACCCGAGAAGTACACCATCTTTATATACTGGAAATCCTCATAGATGCCTATGTACGAGTTTCGTTTCTCCTGTTTTTTCATCTTTTTCCTCAAGCATAGTTGGATTCGTAGGAAACTTGAGATTATGAGGAGTAGGGAGTTTTTTGTATTCGAGCCAATTTATAATAGGAGACTTATTATAATTAATATCTGGCATATGGTACAGTGTCGAAGCTTCATCTGCAGAGAATACTGACTTGTTTTGGAAGAATCCTACGAGCTTATGCTTAAATGCGAAGTGTCGGATAGGAGTAAAAATCCATGGAAGAGAATCTTCATAAATCTGCGGATTGTCAAGCGCATTATTGTACTCATCTGTAAATATACTCGCAGCAGCAACGATGGCATGTACTGCATTTTCAGCTTGCCTGTGTGTTTTTGAAGCAACAAGTATACGAATAGATGTTTCAAATGATGGCTGCGCTGCTGCCTCACCCATAACTTTCTGAGCTTCCGTTTCAGCCTGGTTAAATATCTTATATGCATCTCCTTCACTTGCTCCTGGAGCACTGTTTCATCCAACCATATCTTCAGGTCCTTCAATCATAGCAACAAGAGGATTCCAAATCCATCCAAGAGGTTTAAATATAACACCAATAAATCCAAACTTTTTATTTTTTTTATATTTTCCTTTTGCTACCATTCTTGCGGCTTTTAGGGCTTTTTTATTCCATTTAGAATTAGTAGGTTTAATAACCATCTGGTATACAGCCTTGTCATCTTTATCTAGACCCCCAAATACATTGGTGAAGTTATTAATAGGATCATCCTCAAGATATTTAAAAGTTTTGATCGGATAAACATCATCATGCTCTTTTCAGAGAGATGCTGCTCTCATCCTATATCCTGGTTGTTTCAGCTTTACATATTTGCTTTTGTCGATTCTGAGTATTTCAGCATCGTTGTAAATAGATGTAATATGTTGGGAAATAAGATTTACATAGTTTTCATAGGTAACGATAAAAAATGTTACTTCTCAATTATCATATACAAGTTCAAGAGATATTTTTGAATGTCAGAATATGAAGTTAAGGAGAGTGTCACGAAGACCGGCTTCAGCAAGCTTATGAACAGCTTTATAAAACATCGACATTTGACCAATTTTTTCCTTAAAGTCTTTTTTTGTTTCCTTTTCTTTATCAAGTTTCGAATCAGCTCTTGGAAGGGTCACTTCTAAGTATCGTAGATTCTTTGAATAGAACAGTTCGAAAGCGAGCCTAATAGATTTATATATGATAAATAGTACTCCCATAACAAGTACTACATAGAAGAGTATAGAAAGGAAGTTATCATATACAGATCAAAACGCTCAGCCTAAACCTGAAAGAAGTCATGACTCAGAAGCTTCTTCTGCTTTTGGAGTGCTTGGAGTTTGTTGAATGGTTCTTCACAACGCTGCATGTGCCTCACTTTGAATAGCGTATAGAAAAGCTGTTATCAGTAGGATGTATTTCATAGAAATATCAAAAGTTATATATTTGTTTTAGATTAGCATAGTTTCCCCAGATTTGCGAAGAACCCAGCTTGACGAAAAGAGTAAAAATAATATAGTTTGCTTAATAAGTATTTATAAAATAAAAATTAAGTATGTCATCTAAATATAGTTGCATGTTTATGAGAGACGGTGAATGGATTCTTAGATGAAGTAAAAAATAGTATATAGAATATGGTTAATTTCAAAGGAGCACATATGAATAACCGAGTACCACGAGATACCCCAAAAAGTTTGAAAGGAAAAAGAGTGGTAAATCCTGTTACGGTAGATGATTATAGATTCACATCAGAAGCCATTTCAGATATACTAAATATCGCAGCTTTGAAGATATGACCAGTAAAAGTGTTAGTAAATAGTGTAATGGAGGCTTCAAATCAAGCCGTAGTTTCAGCTTTGCATAGTCCTCAGATAGATTACGCTGAACTGAGTGACCAGGAATTTGAAAATATATTCTTTAAACTTTTTGATAAAGAAGAATTTGATGATTTTATAGAGATGACAATGCGTGAGGTAAGGCTGTGGCCATCTATGATTGAGTCAAAGTCGAACTTCGTGCTAGCCCTTGTAGATTGTGTTCAGAGATACTGTAAGAGGCAAAGAGAAAAAATACAAAAACAAGAAAATGTTGTATCTTACAAAGGACATAAAATTATGTTGTTAGAACTATATGAATCGAGACTTGTAAAATCTTTGCAGGAAAAGTGAAAATCTATATAATGTGCTTATGAAAAATATATTTCTCAAACGCGCGAGTAAACACTGCAGATAATTTCGATTATGGCCTTGTTTTTCGCTTGAGAAATAATATGCTGTTTTCGATACGAGAGCAGTTTTTTTATACTTAAAATTAATACTTTATAATGGATTACTCAAAGGAGTCACAAGATAGGATGAAAAAGATTCAGGATCTTAAAGATGCTGGAGTTATTTGCTATGCGAATAACTATACTGGAAAGATTGATATCGCAGAGATTAGGGCTCGAAGTGAAAAAGATGATCAGGGTGGATATATTAGAGATATTGAGAATCTCCAAGCTGGTTGAGCTATAGCTGAGTTTCAGACAGCTGGGAGAATCATATCTCATAAGTCTCATGGAAAACTTGCATTTGCAAAAATCAGAGATAATACCTGAGATATACAGGTATGTTTTATGAGAGATCTGATAAAATTTAATACAGGACGAAAAGTAGTCGAGTCTATTACTATTGCTGGAGAAGAAAAATCAGCATATAAAATAGCTGAAAAGTTTTGCCAAGTTGGAGATTATATTTGAGTAAAATGAGATCTCTTTGAAACGAAGCATGGTGAACTGACTCTTTTCGTAGACGAGCTACAAATCCTCTCAAAAGCTGTCAGACCATTGCCAGAAAAATGGCATGGGATAAAGGATCAAGAAGCTATTTATAGACAGAGGTATCTTGACCTGATTATGAATCAGGAGAGTTATGATAGATTTGATTTCAGGAGTCAGTTTATTAAGTCAGTACGAGAATTTTATTGGCAACATAACTTTACGGAGATAGAAACTCCTATTTTATGAAACTCAGCCTCTGGAGCTGCAGCGCAACCATTTGTGACACATCATAACGACTTTGATGATGAGTTTTTTCTAAGAATTGCTCCAGAAATAGGTCTCAAAATGGCAACCGTTTGACGGTTTGAACGAGTGTTTGAAATGGGAAAAAATTTCCGTAACGAATGATCCGATCCATCTCATATGCAAGAGTTTTCAGTGTTTGAGCACTATGCTGCATATTGGAACTTTGAAGATAACATGAAATTTACAGAAAATATGTTTGATTACATATTTGATAGTTTACAGCTCGATCGAAAAAGAGAAATCATAGATAAAGATGGAAATGCTAAAGTAGTAGATTTTACTACACCATGGGCAAAGATAGACTACATTGCTGGAGTGAAGAAAGAGTCTGGTATTGATATATCGCTTTATGGGACTGGTGACGAAGAAAAACTCAGAGCAGATATCAAAGCTGCATGATATAACTGGGAATGAATTGATATCCAAGGTACTACTACTATGATAGATTACCTCTACAAAAAGGTACTACGACCATGAATCACTGGACCGGCATTTGTATATAACTATCCAAAGACGATGCAGCCTCTTGCTCGTCAGTCTGATGATAATGAAAATATTGTAGAACAATTTCAACTTGTACTTAATGGTTGGGAGGTACTTAAGGCATATAGTGAGCTCGTTGATCCAAAGATTCAGAAAGAAAACTTTGATGCACAATCATGAGCTCTCGAAGCCTGAGACGAAGAAGCGACTTCAGGAGATGATGACTTTGTCCTTGCGATGGAATATGGTATGCCATGCCAATCAGGTTGGGGTATGTGAATTGACAGGATTGTATCTCTCTTAAGTGGACAAGAAAATCTCAGAGATGTAGTACTATTTCCACTTATGAAATCTAATACTAACGAATCTAAACAACAAAAAACACAACTAGCAGTTTCTATTCTTAATAATGGAGCAAATTTAGAAGCTTGGCAAAAACTCAATACTATCGCTCACCTGTCAGCAAGTTTTGCAGCGAGAGGAGGGAAAAAACTCTTTGAAATGGATAGTGCAACGACAGCCGATGGAGAAATTATCCCTATGAATATCCAGCACGCGATTATGATAAAGCAGGCTAACTCAAATTCTCAGCTTCAAGAACTCTATGTTATAGCAAAAAATGGATGACTAGAAGTCGTACCATTTACGAGAGAAATGCTTGAAACAAGCGATGATAGGCTTGTATGTAAAAATACAGAAGGTAAAAGACTAGAAGATGTAGAATACCTCTGAATACTTGTTTTTGGAGATAAAAAACACGTTGAGAAGCTGACAAAAGACTTAGAATTATATAGTTAAGAGAGAGAAATGAATACTGATATCCTCCTAGCATGCTTAGGCATCTTTTTTGGTGAACTATATGGAAACTTTGTAGGCTGAGGGAGTCTGGTGACTCAAATATTTCTTCAACATGTTATTGGTTTTGATATAAAAAATGCTATTGCACTCGATAATGCTGCAGTTCTTTGAAGCGAGATAGGATTACTGGCAATGTTGTTGCGAAAGCAGAAAATAGAGATATGGATGTGGTGGGTAGTATGAATTTCTTCTCTATGAGCCTTATTCGGAGCAAATCTTCTCAATATAGTGCCTACAGAGATTATGAAAATAATTTTTACTCTTGCTATAGTATGATTGGTGATAAAGAATCTATTTTTCTCATCTAAAGAGACAAAAGAAAGGGGGTTTATTTTTACTAAAAATAATTTGATATTATTATGTATAGCAAGTTTTTTTATAGCGACATATAATGCTTTTCTCTCAGTGTGAGATTTTATTATTGGACTTCTTGTATTGACAAGTATCTTTCATTTTAAGTACCACAGAGCTCTCTTTTTATTAACCTTTGGTTTTGTTTTTGCGAGAGCTGTTTGAACTCTTGAGTATTTTAGACTCGGTTTGATTGATTTAGATTTCTATATACCAATGTTTATATCTGCTATGGGTTCGTGAATTATAGCTTGATACTTTGTAGAGAAAATTAAGAGTGATATTCTTGGTAAAATCTTAAAATATTTAAGCGTACTTCTTGCGGGATATCTTATATTTCAACTGCTTTAATGAAATAGTACAGACTTATGGCTTGGAAAATTAATAATAAACATTATAAATATAGTGTTTATTATTAATTTTATTTATATGTTGAAGGATTTTAAGGCCTTTCTAATGAAAGGAAATGTCGTGGATATGGCTGTTGGTTTTATGTTTGGTGCTGCGTTTGCAAGTGTAGTAAAGTCTCTTGTCTCAAACGTTATTATGCCTCCAGTTGGTCTTGTTATGGCTGATGTTGATTTTGCTAACATGTTTTATGCTCTTGATGGAAAAGAGTATGCGACACTTGCAGCTTTAGAAGAGGCAGGTGCTCCAGCAATCAAATACGGTACGTTTATTAACGATGCTATTGGATTTATTCTTCTTGGGTTTGTAATTTTTATGCTAGTACGATCGATTACAAAAATGCAGAAAAAAGAAGAAGCAAAACCAGCTGCTCCAGCTGCTGATATTGTTCTTCTTACTGAAATTAGAGATGCTCTTGCGAAGAAAAAATAGTTAGATTCTCATCTAATAAAAAAAAACTCCCAAAGGGAGTTTTTTATAGTGGATTTATCATTTGTGAAAAAAAGTTAGATATTTGTCTTGCATAGACTGTCTCTGTCTGAGGAAAGATTCCATCATTTTTGTTTGATATAAGTAGTCTTCCTCATAGTCTCGCGTTTACTACTGGAGTCCTACTTTCTGGTTCTCATGGCTCTTGTTCGTAAAAATAATCCTCAACTTCTATCTCATCTCCTGATCAAAGAGCTTCAATTATGATGGTATTAAAATAATCTAAGTCAAAACCATCTATGAATGGATGGAAAGTAATAGTATTCTTATTCATAGATACTGTATAATTTCAACTGTCATCAATTTCTACGTGATATAAATATTCACATGGAAGTTGAGCATTCATATCTTCAATAGTTGATTTTAATGCATTATTTTCTAGATTATTTAATGCTTCTTCAGGATTTACAGCTTCATTATGTACTTCACAATTTCTTCATTCCATAATTCATAATTACTTATTAAATTTCTTTATTATTTTCTCATAGTTTTATGAAAAAATCAAAAAATATGCAGATAAGCTATTTAGTGGGACATTATTTGGGAGTTTGTACACATTATTTGAGCACTTTTGTATTGATTTCAACATGTTTTCTGCTAGTATGTGTAAAAGCATCATTCTTTTCTCTATTTATAAGGAAAAACACTTAGACTATGTGGGGACAAAAAATCCAAAAAATTACATCAATTTTTCTTATTTCATCACTTCTGTTTTCTTTCACGCTGCAAATCCCAATGGAGCTTTTTTTCGCTTCTCGCGCGTATGCTGCAGAAAAGGATTTTGTAAATCTTGTTTCAGTAATTGTTGATGAAGATTCTTATGATGAGTTAAAAACCAAGCTTGTTCGCTATTCAAGAGACATACAGTGAGTATTAGAAAACACACGAGTGGTTATCGTTCCAACACCAAGTGATGCTGATGTTATAGATATTGCATCTGTTAATGAATCACTTTATTATGAGGGCTATAAGTCTCTGAAAGAAGTAGACTATGAATCAAAGCTTGTATGAACTGTACTTGTTGGGAGGATTCCTATGCCTCAAGTTTTTGATGGAGGAAATGGAGCAAAGAGTATATTACCCTATGTTGATTTTGAAGATAAGTCATATATATACAATCATGAATCTGGAAAATATGAAAAAAATCAAGATGTAGACTTAGCTCTAAAGCCAGAAATATGGCATGGTGTCATATCTCCAAATACATGAGATATTAATGAAGATATTCAGGGCTTAAAAGACTATTTTGATAAAAATCATGAGTTCTATGTTGGTTCATGAGTTTTTGATGAATCTATGGGGGTGATTGATGGGAAAAATACAGACGCTCCTGATGACTATGAGCCATATGTTTTTTATTATGATCAGTTTCGAGAAAACTCAGCATTACAATATCAAAATTATCAGTGATATAAACTCTATCAAGATAACATAGAAGATATTACGTATAAAAGGTACTCAAAAGAACTCGCTCAAAAAGTGTCAGATCAAATACTTTGAATGCAAAACGCTGATATAGCAGACTTACTAAGAAATGTCGATCCTGATTTTGATATTTCTTGAGTTTCTACTGGTCCAGACGCTGCAAGTTCTTCAGATATACTTACGAGGTATATCACAGATAATGCAACCAAGAAGTTTTTGGAGGTGTTTAATGGTTCTACACTTGGTGAAATGAGAAAAAATGTTTTTAATGCAGGTAGATACAATGAGAGCTGATCAAAAGTAAATGTGGACATGCCACCATTTCTTGTATCTATCCTTGATCAAGTAAGTAGTGAAGTGATCAAAAATGTAAATACTTCTCTTGAAACTCAGATTACAGATATTGTAGCTAATGGTTTATCGCGAAATATCGCTATTCCTCTTTTAAGCTCAGTGAATAGTAATAATACTCCTACGTGTTCGAGTCGATGGAGAGGGTTTTATTATGGGCAAATATCAAATAATATTACCTCAGCAGCTCAGTGTAGCATTTACAGATGAAATACGAATTCTTGAACTCTTGTTGAGGCAAATAGATGATACAATGTTGAACTATCTCAAGATGATAGCATATTATGTCAATGAGATTACATTCGTTCTGACAGAGATGCTACAGGAGTCTCAAGATGATATTGGGGATGAAATTCTCCTTTAAATATGGAGCTTCCTGAGGATGGGAGACTTACAGATATTACCCTTAAATGAAATCCAGACCTGACATGATGAGTCCGTTCACTTTATGATATTAAATGAGCAAAACAGACGGATGATGTAACCAAGGTACCATCACCTATAGACTGTTTTACTGATGGAGTACTTCTTAAAACATATCAGCAAGATGTTATAAGGGGAGGAGAGGAGGAACCAGATAGATGCTGATGAGTAGAATTTCAGGCTCCAGTATTATGACAAGCTAGAGCAGGAACATGGTCATGTCGAACAATAAATCCCAAAGATACATCAGCTAATTTTGCTGTAGCTTATGTTAATAGTCCGGTTGGGCCAAGCAGTGTTACAGGTACAGGTTCTACTTGCGTGAACAGTGATTTGATATTAGATGGGACCTCTATAAAAAGATCAAGTCAGTCTTGTAGTTGAGAAGGATGTTCGTGTAACACTGTAACAAGAAATCTAGAATATAAATCAATACCATCTTATATCCTCCATACATCTCCTACAGACACGGAGTTTGGAACACAGACACGGTCTTTGTTTACTCCATCACTCCCAATTGATAAGAATAGATATATAGATTTTATATGAGCAAATGGTTGATCAGCACCAAGTTATGGCTATCAAAGAATAGATTTTCCACAGCTCTTTAGGATAGATTTTGCTGATGCGAGTACTCTTAGTTTTGAAACTATCTCGACAGAGGTAAAGAATCACCTTGATAGGGTCTCAGACCAGATGAATAGTGTGATTACATCTGCTAACCCTAGTAGCCTCTCATGAGATGAACTTGCTCTATATAATCAGCTCTCTACAGGAGCATTTCCAAGTGCAAATATTGATCTGTACAACACTATGAGAAGTAGGCCAGTTGAAATTTTTACACAAAATGGTCAAAGTAAAGAGATATCTTATTTTGATACACTCGTATTTGCGGTGTATTGGAATAATCTCAAAACTCCATCTGCAAAATATAAATTTATATTTGAAAATTATCTTTCGAATCAGTTTGAGGGTAATGACTATGATTTCCATCTTCCAAAATCTAAAAAACTTTATGAGACTGCGTATTTTGCAGCTCCATGAGATGCTCAGAATATGTACGTAAAACTTGATCCTGAGCTCAAAGGAATACATCCATATGCTGATATATTATCAGCCAATATTGCTCTATGAACAACTATAGCAGCAGCAAATGTATGAGATGAGACCCTATGAGAATGAAGTTTTGAGTGTGCTCCTCCGGATGGAGTAAATATTTTCCAATGGATTCCTGCGGTTATATGTTGGCTTAAAGAAATGCTACCTCCAACTATTAAGATTTCTCAGGGTTGATGTTGAGAAGATTTATTTAGTGACGAGCAACTTGAGGAAATTGAAGCATGTAGTATCGATGAAAATAAAAACGGAATTACCGATTGTCTTGAACAAAAACTTATCGGAGGGACACTCAGGCTGGTAAGCGATGCCGGGAGGTATTATTATTTTACTACCTGAGTTATACTTTCAGAGACGATTACAAATGAGTGAGAACTTGCTCGTTTTGATAGTAATAGTTATGTAAAACATTCTCTTTCTCGTCTCGTTGTTCCAGAAAATAGTGAAGAGGCATTCACAGACTCAAATAGCAAAGTTATATATGATGCAACTATTCCAAGCTTATCATGAGAAGATGCTCTTAAAGAAGCTGAGAAATATATTAGCTTTAGGCAAGTTGAACTCAGAAATAATAGAGGGATTACAAAGACCTATTTTTATGGTAAATGACAAGATGCGAATGTGTACTTTACTGCAAATCTCGAAACAAGAGATGCTCAGGGTAATATTGCTATTGATTTGGAAAGTGAACAGCTAGAAGTGTGAATTAGATGAGACAGAATTTATGTTGGCACATATAAAGTAGAAGATGAAACAAACTATAGTATATGAAGTGATATACTAGCTTCTTCACATACAAATGTTTGCGCTGTAGATGGAGCAAATACTTCTCTGTGAGAGGCAATACTTCAAGCAGATAGTATTTCAGAGGCAAAACAGAAACTTCTGCTCATGATTCAGAATTACTCTAGAGCTGGGAATACTTTAGAACTGAACTATCCTCTTTCTCTTGAAATGAAGATAGGAGGGGATCAAGTATTTCTGCAAGAATGAATACAGGAAAATCAGCTGGAGGATGTATATGAACTCCTAAACATATCTCGCTCAGGAAGATATGAAGTACACGTGCGTGATGCTATATGATTTCATAGTTACAGAGTATTTGATGTACTTCCAGAAACAGCTAAAAAAATCGAAACAGTTTTAGGCACAAATGTTGTTGAAGTATGAGGAAATATTTCAACACATCTTGTAAGTATTTTAGATGAGTTTGATAACGCAGCTTCTGGAGAAATATATACTGTGAATTTGAGTCTTGAATGAAGAGGATTAGAATTTTCTGATAATGGAGAAAAAGAAATTCAGTATCAGGTTATAGATGGGTATAAGGCTTTTAGAATAAAAAGTACAAATAGAAGTGATAATAACACACTGACAATAGAAGTGAGAAATCTCTCATGAGATTTAATAGAATCTGAGAATCTTACTATCTCTACAGTAGATCAAATTGATATAGATGTTTCACTTGTATGAGACAATCCAAAAGTATGAGGAGAAGAGTATAGCTATGATGTTGAATTTAGAGACGAAGATTGAGCTTTGCTCTCAAATTTGAATTCAAGGGTATATTTTAAAGTAAATAAACTTTATGGAAGAGCAAAGACTCCATATGTAAATGTAGTAGGAGGAAAAGCAAGAGTGAGTTTTATGACTTCTACACTTGCGGCTGAGGATATCGAAGTAGAGTTTCAACTTGAATGAGGAAATGACATTTATAAAGAGGGTGTCACTATACTTCCAGATCTTCCTATAAAGGTAGACTTACGTCTTTCACGAGATAAAATTGAAGCGAGTAATGAAGATTCTTCTATTCTTGAGGCTACACTTAAAGATAGATATAATAATGACGTCTTTACAGATAACACGACTCAGGTAAATTTAGAGATTCATCCAGATACTCAAGATATTATACGTGCAAATACGAGCTCAAATACTATCTCTGGTGGAAAATCTCAGTTCGTGCTTTCGGGAACAGAGATTCCATGACTGTGATATTTTAAAGTTTCAACGAGTCCAAGCCTTGCTAACAATAGTTTTGATCTCATAGGGCAAGCTCCGTTTGATAAAACAAGCCTAAATATCCCAAGCATTACCACAACAGGAAATGAACTTACTCAGAGAGGAAGGTTGTTTTTTTCAGAATTTTCGGAAGGTAAATACATATCTAAATTTGTAACAAAAAAGAGACTACAACAAAGTGATGCATATGTTGCTCTTCCAAGTATAATTCAAGAAAGAGTCTCTGACTTCTGGGATACAACAAATAGTTTGACGGTATATGGGATTTGAGAGAATGCTGGAAATATAGAAACTTTTTTCTTCTGGGATAAAAAAGATATTGATAACAATGCATATAACTGACTGTATTCAGTACTCCTTTGAGCTCCATATGGAGATATAAGTCAACAAGATTATCTCGCGTGAGCTCTGCTATTTGATAGAAATAATTCTTCTCTGGCAGTTACCAGTCTTGTAAATAATCCATACAGGCATCATGATGTACTTTCATTTGAAGATACATGATTTACGCAGGTTCTGAGAAATGGAGATATTACTCAGGATATAGAGCTTGAAGTTGATTTCACGAGCGAATGAATTATGTACATAGACATACATAATAGTGCTCTTGAAACCTATGTATGAAGAGCGTACTATAAGCTGTCTTGAGATAATACGACTACCTTAGATTTAGAAGAAAATTCGGAGTACTCACTTGTATCAATTGGTGATGATGCCAGAATAATTGCTCCTTCAGGAAAGGTAGTATTTGAAGCTCGTTCTAACGGAAGATATACTCGAAAATCTTCTCTGTATGTTGAATATGATGACTCTCACAATGCAGCTGGAATTATGCTAAAACTCATGCATGGAGGAGAGAAAATATGAATTATGCTTATAGAGGATGAACTGGATATAAATATAACAAGGGATGCAAGTATATTACAAAATAAGCTTCAAGTACTTGAAGACACTATTGTAATACATATAAGCTCAAACCAATACTCATCTCGAGAAATACAAGATGTTTCATGAAATACTAGAGTAGCACTTCATTACCATGATCCTTTTTCTGATCCATATTCACTTAATGATTTTCACAATAGTGATATATCAGGTTTTGAATCATCATATGATGAAGCATGAATTGGGTGGCAAGAGTCAAATACTATGCTCCTGAGTTTTTCAGCTGGTGAAAGTGTTGGGAAAGCCAGTCAAAGATTTCAAAGTTTCTCTCTTATAAACCTTTGAGATCCTGTCGTTTCACTTAAAGATGTAAGAAAGACTTTTCGTGCTAGCACTACTGAGAAATATTTTGATTCGACACTCTGAGATATTATCGATGACAGTGAAGGTCTGATATGATATCAAGTGTTTGATTACGATAATGATGCAAATAAGGATATTCTCACGATTCATAGAGATTGATATGTAGCTCTGTATGAGTGAGAGGATGTATCAGGAGACTATGTATTTCAGAGAAACCTTGTTTTTGCTGCAGATGGGTGATGAGTACAGCTCGTAAAAACAGGAGACTTTACAGGAGACTGATATGATGATATATTTTTTGTTACAGAGATGTGAGAGCCAGCTCTCTATAACAATCATATCAAGGATTTCTATAGGTATGATATCTCTTCTGATATAACGCTCAGTTGAGCTATCATCCAAGCAGAGAGTTTTGATATGGATAGTGATGGAAAACATGATATCGTGACGCTTGATGATGCGGGACAAGTACATATATTTTATGGAAATGGATCTGCTGAAAATCCAAGTTTTGTGAAAAAATTTATAGGAGATGGATATGCAATAGAGCTTTCAGATACATCTACGAGTCAGTGATGAGGGATATATTTTGATTGACTTTTACAACTCTCAAATGATAGAGCTACTCAGATACTTACAAATTCAGCAAGTTATCTCAGCGAACTGCAAGCGTCTATTGAATCTGGTGAGCCAGAGACGACTCCAGAGTTTATAGATACGAACCTAGTCGATAGATTTTTGTACCTAACACTTCCATACATACCAGCTTTTTACAGCGATACAAGAACAAATAGTGAAGTTATATCAGAAAGTCTTGGTGATCAGATTGTATGAGACGATGCTTCGGGCACTCAGACAAGTGAGAGTGTAAGTGATTTTCTCTCTGATTATGGAAATTATGTAAGTTATACATGATTTTGAGATTCTACTCCTGTTGAGACATTTTTCCTTCGAAGTCAGTATGCAGACACTCAGTGAATAGAAATTACAAAAACATTTACGGATGATACTCCTCCTCACTTGCAAACAGGAGACATCGTTTTTTACGATATTACGATTAAAAATACTTCGTCAACGAGAAAGGAAAATGTGGCATATGTTGATAATATTCCATCATACTTTAGATTTGCGTCACAAAACTTTACTGTACTTACTCAAGATAATTTAGAGCTCCCAAGAAAAAACGGAATAGATAGCTATCAGATACTTTTAGATTGATTTTATCTTGATCCAGGAGAGGAAACAACAGTGCGTTATGAGCTTACCACACTCCCACTTTCTTACGGTCATATGCAAGTTGGTCTTTATGAAGCAGGTGAACTGGGAGATGATATATATGGAGATATTATTTTAAAGGAAGACGAACAAAACTGTGGACAAACAGCTGATATTTATAGGTCTACGAATGCTCGATCATATGAAGGGTGAGTTACGACTCCTAGCTGTGAAGCCGCAGATATTGAGGTAGGGAATACATTCCCTGAACTCACAGATAATGATAATGATGGGATTCCTGATTATCTTCAATGACTATTAGGTACTCAAGATGGAGATGGGGAGGCTGATCTAGAAGCTCTTCAGGATTACAGTGAAGAAATACTAGAAGAACTTTGAGTCGATAGTGACAATGATGGTATACCAGATAGAGATGATACTATGGATTCTACTGATAGCTCAGTAGACTTTATGTGAGCTATTGGAAATATAAATGCAGCTATAGATGATATATCTGAAGATATTGATGAACTCATACAAGGACTGAGTTGTGGTTTTGGATGAGGAAGCTGTATTGCTACCCCTCTTAATTGGGCCCCACTAGCTCCAGGAGGAGACCCAACACTATTTGGGAGACCTATATGAAATGGTCTTATAGTAGGAGAAGGGACTCCCATATTTTCTGCTCTTACCTGAAGACCTGTTCCAACTACTGGAGGATGTTTTGAAGTACCAACAATCTTTCCTATGTCATCAGATACTTTTGATGGGAGATGTTGAGGCCCAGATTGAGCATGAGGTTCAAGGTGAATAAACTCCCCTGCAAATATGGTAAGACTATTTGCAACACCAACTCTCACAGGTGGATTCTGAATTGCAGTATGTTTTAATTGACCTGCAATTGTTGCTTGAAATTGAAATCCTAGAGGAGTACATCCAATAATTCCTGGATGAAACTGTATCGTTACAGCTATGCCACTTATGAGCTGTCAGTGAGATGAAGGGGATCCATGAGTACTCTGATATCCATATCCTTGAAATGGATTTGGGCTTATACATGCAAATTGTGATGGTACGGAAAAAAATGACCTTCGAACTCCATTAGAAATAGAATCTGAGTTTGTACTTGATTACCTTAACTATCTAGAAACAGGAGTACAGCCAATAGGTATGTATGATAGGTATGTAGATACATTTTCACAAATTTCAGAAAATGGAGCCTCTAATTATAACCTCCCAACTCAGCCACTTATTAATATAGGATGATGAGGTGACAGTGCTATGTGATGATCGGTGAGTTTGGATCCTTCAGCTTTAGGCACTTGAAATTTCGAAGATGTTATTCAAATTAATAATAAGAGGGTTGCCGGATTTCCATGATTTATGATGGATTGGGTAGAACGTCAGTTAGATGAGATAACATCTAAGCTTACAAATCTTCCAAAGATTTTTGTTATTCTCCCTGATTTTGGATGAATATTTGATTTTAGTTTTGAAAACTTTTGAGAAGGAATATCCGATGCCTTTGCTTCATGAAAAGAAGATTCAGATGCTTCTCGCTCTTCAGCTGAGTGAGATATATCAGCTCTCAGAAATGAAAAATCATGACTTAATTGTAGTTGAGATGATTCAGCTACATGTAGGATGATAGATTTAAAAATAATCTCTGCTCAGTGACAGAAGTATGCTTGATCAGGAAAAGAAACACTCTCATGAATTAGAGAGGTATATGAGTTTATGTGAAATATACCACTGCTTAATGTAGAATCAGAAAAAATCTCGGTAAACGTACCATGGATTGAAGGAATCGAGCTCGATAGGTTTATACTAGACTGGAATTTAACTCTCGAGCAGTGGAAGTGAGAGCTTGAGTCAACAAGTAGATCGTGGTCACTCGGTGCAACATGTGAATGAACAGCAGCTCAAATCGAGAGGTGTCAGCAGGAGAATGACATAAAGAATAAAGCGTACCTTGAAGCTGATGCGTTTGTTGCATCTCTCGAGAGAAATATCCAAGTACTTGAAGAATATAAACAGTTCCCAGATAAGTTAGCAAAGCTTATAAATATTAAAGAAGTATGGCTAGAGCAGATACTTTGTAATGTTGAGGCAATTTCGAAATTGATGTGAGAATGGATTAATTCTAATGGTGAGAGATTTAAGGCTTGGGTTGAGCTCTATATCCTCATCAAAGCAATACTAAAATCATGGCAATTATTTATAGACGTATTTGCAGACTATGAAGCAGAGTGTCATGAGTGTAAAAATGAAAGACAGGATCTCCAAGATTTTACATTCCAACTTATAAGCGCTGTTATTCCTTCGGCTCCAATTATACAATTCCCTAAGTGGCCAGATATTATCCTAGATCTGCATAATGTAAGAGCAGGATTAACAGTCTATATGCCAGACTTTGAGATTAATATGAGACCAATAGTTCTCCCTACGCTTCCAAAACTTCAACTTCCAGATGTGCCATCTGCAGGATTCACGCTACCAGCGCTTCCAGTGCTTCCAAGTTTTGAACTCCCAGAACTCCCAGAACTTCCGAGTCTTCCTACAGTTGAACTCCCTGATCTTCCACCTCCACCAAAAATACCAAAACTCTTTGGTGCGGTAGAAGGAATACTTAATATAATGAAACTGATTACAAAGGCTATGTGTTTCTTGAAGCAATCTCCTTTTGTTCCTGAGTGGAGAGCTGGTGATCAGATAGCATTTCTTACTGAGAGAAATGGATACCTTCCTACGGATTTTATTGATATTCAGCCACCGGCATTTTCATACTCAGCAGTATCAGCTATCAAGGTTACTACTTATGTAAACCTCGAGTTCGAAATGGAGTTTCTTTTGGAAGCTGTGAGAGCAATAACGGCTCCTATAGATGAGATTTCAAACAATATAGCAAATATGTTTGATATTTCTATCAGTAATATTGATCTTTCAGAAGCTATTCCAAGTGACATAAATATTGAACTTGATACATCTGGAGAAACAAATATTGAAACTTCATTTGCTCCACTTGACCAAAATCCAGAATCAATTTTGACGCTCGCGTGACTTCTCTCAGGACAGTTTGTAAAACTTATTTCTTACATGTGAGAGAATAGTCATGAGACTATGACTAATGGAGAGTTTATGGCTTATGTCTGATCTGGACTTGCAAGTAAAAGTGTAACGCAGAATCACAGAACTCAGCAGCTCAGAAAACTTTGGGATGATGTACAAAACTTAAGCTATAAGAAAGAAGATCAATTTATCGATGAACTCCGAAAAGATAGTGCTGGTAGATTTGACATTTTTGAAAATATCCTGCGTCAAGAGATTGAATATACAAAACAGCAACAAAATACTTTAGAAAACATTTCACAGCCAGAGATATATATAGAGGTTGCAAAAGCAGATTCTGACAGAATAGACTCATATAAGCAACAACTTGATCCATACAATGCAAAAACCCTTGATGCAACGATACAACTAGTATCAGGACAGTCTCAGGCTGATACAGATTTTCAGGCAGATATTCAAAAACAGGGAGAAGATATAATGACGAGAGTACGATGATGACTCCAAGCTTACCAGCAGTGATCGCTTCTCGCAGCAGAGGGATGATACTCAGCAAGTG
>JAHDGX010000034.1 GCA_020631575.1 Candidatus Altimarinota bacterium
AGATTTCTGTCACAATTGGATCATCAAATTTTCAGGATTCACTGAGAGCTTGTTTCGATTTTTCTGCAATGAATCTCTCTACTTCATCATTATAATAAATTCCAGTAGTATAGTGATATCATCTATCTGCAAATTGGCCACCATCATCAGTTGGGTCAATTTGAGTCCAAAAAAGTTCTACAAGTTTAGAGTATGGGATCATTTTTGGATCGTATATTATCCTTACAGCTTCTCTATGATTTGTGAGCCCTGATGAAACCGATCAATAATCAGCATCATCTGAGTTTCCACCAATGAATCAGGAGATAGCAGCTTCTACTCACTCCTGTGACTCAAAGATTCATTCCATACACCAGAAGCATCCTCCTGCAAAATACGCAGTTTTTGTTTCTCACAATGTTTTTCAAACTTTATCTTCTTTTTCAGACAAATCTCATGATGATGAAAAACCTCATAGAGAAATGACTGTTATCAATACCCCGAAAAATAAAGCTCATAAAAATAAACCTATTCTTTTAAAGTTTTTAGACATATCTATTTTCATAATTATTCTGCTAATAGTTTTATAATAAAATCTCTCTTCTCCTCGTATCATCACTCTCAAAAATGTATATCTCTGATATATCACTTCTTATCTATTATATAGAATGCTGGCCAATACCTATTATTATACGCTTTCCATGTTTCAAAATCATTATCTAAAGCAACTGGATATTTGATTTGAAACTCATCTACAGATTCTAAAACAACTGCTATATTTTTCTCAGAGGCAAAATCAGGTGCATGCAAACCTATAATTTCTAAACCTTGGGATTGAAATTCGTTATAAATCTTGTTTGTATCTTTATGGTTAATGATACAACTAGGACATCATAGATTCCAAAAATCTATCATAACAACTTTGCCCCTGAGCTGGGTTAGAGAATCATATCATTCACTGTTAATCCAATTATCTAAACCTACAAGATCTGGGGCTGGAAATCATTCATCTTTTTGAGACAAGATGTTTTCAGGATTTAAGAATGTGAGAGATCATCATATCTCTTTTTCACAGAGGCCATCCCTACATGTTTCTCCTGAGAGTAACTTTATATTAGGAGTTTTTTTTTAGCTGAAAGATCATCTGATGATTCTATTTCCTCTAATTCAAAATTATCTATTATCCCCTGTTCAAAGTGAGTTGTATTAAGAAATCATGCATCAAGAATAGCAGCTTCTATTTTCTTATCATAGCCTGATATTATGGCTAGACCTACAAGAATAAATATGAATCATAATATTTTCTTAAAAAGTCCATTTGGGTCACTTGCCCACTTCAGTCTCTTCACAAGATTTTGGCCAAATATCGCAATAGCAAAGAGTATTGCTGCGAGTCAAAGTGTGTATGAGATAAGAGCTAAGAATCCAAAAGCAAATCCAGCTGGGAGAACAATTGCAAGGATGAGAGCGTAAGTCGGACTACAAGAACTAAAAACAGGCCCAAGAGCAAATCACATAAACACATATTTCATATTTCACTGCGTCTGCTGGGTCTTTCAGAGAAGCTGATTAGATTTTCCAGAAAATCATAGTTTTAATGATATATTTTTCCATAGATTGGGAAAAATAGTAATGATACCAAGAGCTATAATAATACCTCCTGAGAATGCTTTCCAATAATCTGGATGTACTCCTATAAGAACCGTACTTGCTTTCAGTAAGAGTGAAAAAATAAGTATGGAGATGCTTAGTGATCCTATAATAAGGAGAGGGATTTTCTTACTATTTTGATCTTCAGCGCTTCCCCCAAGTACAATGGGCAAGAGAGGAAGTACACAAGGAGCAAGTACTGTGAGTACTCATGAGAAAAATGCTACTAGAAGAAGTTCCATATTTTAGTGTATATAAAAAAGTATATGAATATATTATAACATATGCTCTTAAAGCAAGCTTAATTTATATAACAAAAAAGTATTCTCTAGAAAGAATACTTTTTTATAGTTAAACAACAGATTATAATTTTTCAACAATATCTTCGATTTTAGTTCATCATAACCATTTTCGGATAGTGTTTCAATCTTTATCTACATGAACAAACATGTGTTGAGCTGCTACTCAATACTTCTTCTTTAGCTCATTTTCTCTATCATAATCAACCTTAAGAATAGTAAGGTCTTCAGGAATAACTCATGACTTTATTCATTCATCAGCTGCTCTACAGCTTGCACACCAAGAAGCGGAAAAGAAAAGTACTGTATTTTTTGTCTTACCAATTAGATCTGATTTATAAGAATTATAATTCCCCTGTTTTTCTTGAATTACCTGATCTACTAATTTTTTTTTAATTGTTCTTGTATATCAGCATCCGAGAGTGATCCACTCCATTTTTTAATCTCATTCCCATCTGCATCTACTTGTACAAAAGTATGATATTTTGTAACTCCGTATTTTTTTCTGAGTTCAAAGTTTTCATCAGCATCAAAATCTACTTTGAGAACTGTCGCTCCATTTGCAACTCCTGTTTCTTTGAGACTTGCTTCAGTCGCCCTACAAGTACCACACCCTGCTGAGTGAAAAAATAGTACTGTATTTTCACTCCCACCAAGCATATCTTCACTATAGTCAGTAAATTTACCCGCTAATACTGTAGGCTCTTCTTGAGTCTCGCTCTGAGCTACTTCATCGGCTACTTCCTCAGAAATATTTTCTTCTAGTGAAGTTTCTAGTTGTTCTTGAATGTCAGCGTCAGAAAGTGATCCACTCCATTTTTTAATTTCATTTCCATCAGCATCTACTTGTACAAAAGTATGATATTTTGTAACTCCGTATTTTTTTCTAAGTTCAAAGTTTTCATCGGCATCAAAATCTACTTTGAGTACTGTTGCTCCGTTTGTAACTCCTGTTTCTTTCAAACTTGCTTCAGTCGCTCTACAAGTACCACATCCTGCTGAATGAAAAAATAACACTGTATTTTCAGATTCTCCGAGATAACTTTCATTGTATTCTACAAATCATTGCCCAAGAACCACTGGTTCATCTGCTGTTTCCTCAGAAAGAGTTGGTTCAGCTGGAGTTGAGGTTTCCTGGGCTACTATTGGGCTAGATGATGTAGAAGTAGAAACTATATCATCAGCTTTCCCGCATGAGGCTAGAATTGTAAGCATCATTAGTCATGCTATTATTGATATTTTTTTCATATATAAGATATAAAATATAAAGTATTACTACTGTACAGAAAAAAGCTTAAGCGAAACTTAAGCTTTTTATTTTGCTATTCTCAAATCATATATCATACTCCCTTCACCGTTTTAATAATTGTTTTTCAAAGCTTTGACCTAATGTTTGATATATAAACATCGAGTTTATTATCCCCATCAAACAGACCATCTCATCACCATAAATATTCTATGATATCACTTCTAGAAACAACTCTATCTTGTAATCAAATTAACTTTTCCATAATAAGAAACTCCTTTTGAGTGAGATGAATGTCTTCTCAATCTTTTGAAAAACTATGTTTTTTGATATTAATATCGACTCAACATAGATGAATAACTCATATGTCTTGTTCTTGCTTATTTCAGTGAGAAGAGGTTTTTCACATATGAACCTGCATCCTTGCATGAAGTTCAGAAAGATCAAATGGTTTTACAAGATAATCAACGGCTCAAGTCTCAAATCATAAAAGTCTATCTCAGAGTGTTTCTCTTGCTGTAGTCATGATGATAGGGGTTCATTTCTTTGCAACGACTCTTCTCGCAATATCAATTCCGTCTACCTCAGGAAGCATAAGATCTAAGAGAATGATATCATAATCTTCTTTTGTTGCCTTTTCAATACCTAGTTCTCCATCAAATGCTTGAGTTATATGGAAATCTTCTAGTTCTAAATATTCTTTAATATTTTCAGATATTTCTCTATTGTCTTCTATCAGTAATACTCGTTTCATAATATAATAATTAAATATATACTCTACACTCTATACAATTATCTTAGGTCAATCTTAAATGTTGCTCATTCTCATTTTTTTCCAGAAATAGATATAGCCCACCCATAAATATCTGCAATACGCTTTACAAGATAGAGTCATACACCAAATCATTCTTTATTTGTATCTTTTCTATAAAATTTTTCCCATATTCTTTCCCTATCATTTTTATCTATTCATGGACCATTATCAGTTACAGATATATATTTTTTTCCTGCTTTTATGGTAACAACTGCATCTTGAGGAGAAAATTTAATCGCATTAGAAAGTAGGTTATCTATAAGAATGGAAAATGTATTTTCTTCTACATTATATTCTATAGCATCACTAATATGTAAATCATAACTAATGTTTTTATGTGGAAAACTCTCAGATATACTCTGAACTTTATTTTCCATATAACTTTTTAACTGGAGTTGCTGAGTTACCAGGCATCACGCTTGCTCTTCAATTCGAGAGAGAAAAAAGAGTGATTCAAGAAGTCAATTTAACTTTGAAATATTTTGACGAGTATCAGAAAAAAGTTTAGAAATATCTGAGTCTCATAGTTTTCCTCTATCCTTTTTCTTATCTAAAAGATCCAGACGAGACGATAATGCCATAAGAGGAGTTTTAAACTCATGACTTACATCTGTCAGAAATTGTTTTAGCTTTGAAGTCTGAGAATCAATAGTGTCATACGACTCATTAAGTGCTTCAGCAAGAATTCGTATTTCATCATTTTGAGGCATGTTCTGGCAGATGACATGCTTATTGTTTGAATTAATATCTACACTCTTCACCTTTTCGGAAATACTCGTAAGGTCTTTTAATAGTCTTTTGGAAATGTACCTTCCTCAGAAAAACTGAAGTATAAATACTAGAAATATAAATATAAGCCCTGTTTTTATAATTATAAGCTGAGAATGTATATAAGTAGTAGTATCAAAAAATACCTTCACTTCTCAGATTTCATCAAAATACTTCGAATAAATAAAATATATAGTATCTCCGTCTCTGTAAAAATATTTATCCTTTATTTCATCGACATTATCGTGAATCTTCTTTGTAACTCATTCAGAGCATTCTAACTCTCAATCATCGGGAATTATTATAGTATCTTTAGTCAGCAAATACTCACGAAAATTATCTATATCTGTAATTTGTTCCTGCCTTTCTATTGTCTTGTAGTAGTTTTCCTCCATGCTCGTAAAACTCAGCTCTTTTTGATCTGCGTACCATATAAAGAAGTAGGTAATGTTTATAAGCACTAGAAAAAGAAGAAGAGAAACAAATCAAAAAAATGCAAAACTGAGTGATATTCGCTCTGAGGTTTTCAGTGAAGAAAAATATTTCATATATATACGCATAATAGATATACAAAATATTATATTCTCTCCCCTTAAATGTTCCTAAAGTTTTTTTAAGTTCATTTAAGATGAATAAATATATTTTACTACAGTAACTGATTTTTTGTAAAACAGTAATTATTGTATACAGTAGTATTTTCAACTGTACTCAAAATATTATATTACCTCTTTTCACGCATTATATATGTTCACAGCAAAACAATCTTGATATATTGGGCTACTTGCAACTCTCGTTGTTGGGCTTTGAGAATTTTTACTTCATTACACTCCGCGTGTCTTAGAAATAAATGAAGCCTTTGCTTTCTTTGAATTTGTACCACTTCAAAATTTAATTCTTGGTCATTTCATAGTACTTTTCTGAATCCCTCTCTATTTTATCTGATACTATCATCTCTATCTTATGCTGAAGTGAGGATGAGAAAAAATAGCGAAGCTCTTTTTTATGATATCAATCGTTGCATTTCTTGCGTGAGGAATATGGATATCAACAAGGTGATTTATAGGTCACATAGTACACATGCAGAATGTTTTTGACCCAGTAGTTTACAATCAAATACAGTCTCTCTATTTATTTTTCTTTGATAGCCTTCTTCAAGCTCTGAGATACCTCATACTAGTTATATCTGCGTTTTGGGTATATCTCGTGATGACAGGAAAAACTCTCTACCCAAAAAAAATGATACTATGTAGCCCTATAGTTCTTCTTATGCTTGTATTTACAACTCTCTGAGTCCCCACTATATGAAAGTACCTAGTTCCTATAGCTCTGAACATAGCACATTTTATACTTTTTAGTCTTTCTCTGTATTACCTTTCTCAAAATACAAAACTATGAAACTCATAAAACTTAGCTTACAAATAGGAAAATACATTATATTATGTTTCTTATTTTTTATACTTGTTCTCATATTTCTTATTTGGAAAGATACATGGAATCCATACTCCCACAATATAGAAACATACTTCATACCAACATTTTCAAAACACAGTTTAGACTGAGGACATACATTTAAGAAGGAGCTTTCTCTTCCGATGAGATGATCATCACTCATAGATATTAACAATGATTGAATAGATGAAATATTTCTTTGAGGATGAGCATGACAAAGTGATCAGTTTTTCAGATATCAAGATTGAAAATTTTTAGATGTATCATCAAAATATACTCTTGCAAAGTGACCCTCTGAAAATACGCTTGCGGCTGCGTCAGCAGATGTTGATTGAAATGGATACAGCGATTTAATAGTTTCTAGAGATGATTCTGTTATTATTTACCATAACAATAACTGAGTATTTAGATGAAAGATTATTGATTCTTGACTCAATAGCTCTACTTCTCCGCTTTGAATCACCCTTTGAGATATAGATAGAGATGGGGATCTGGATATGTACATCGCGTGATACATCAAACGAGAGCTTATGAATGGACTCACAAACTTTTCTGAATGATATTGATGAACCAGCGTTCTCCTCATAAACGATGGAATATGAAACTTTGAAAATAAAACTGAGGATTTTTGACTCCTCTACACACACAATACTTTTCAGTGAGTGTTTGTTGATCTTAATAACGACTCTTGGCTTGATTTGGTCGTCGCACATGATACCTGAGAACCGAGAATTTATAAAAATAGAGAGTGAAAAAGTTTTGAACTCAAAACAAATCCTTTTACAAACAAATTCTCATACCCTATGGGAATAGCTCTGTGAGACTACGATAATGATGGCTTTACAGATATCATGTTTTCTAACATCTGATCTACGCTTCCAAAAGCTCTCGTAAAGTGAGATCTCCCGAATACTGATAATTTAGAGCTTGGGTGGTTTCTCCTCAAAAATAACTGAGATTTTAATTTCGAAGACACCTCACAAGAAACAGCAATTCAAGATTATGAATTTTCATGGTGAGCTGTATTTGCAGATATGAATAATGATGCAAAAGAAGATCTTATCGTAGCAGAAAATTATGTAGACCTCAGCTTTCAAAAACTCTTCAAACTTCCATGAAGATTTTTGCTCCAACGGGATGATGGTATATTTGTAGCCACTGGAAAACAATCATGAGCATCAAATAAACACTACTGAATCACTCCTCTTATTAGCGATTTTAATAGGGATGGAGTGCTAGATCTCGTTTGGGTCAATATAGCAGGACCAAGTTATGCATTTATAAACAACAACAATGTAACTAGGAACTATATTCAAATATCTCTAGAGGAAAACCCGAAAAATATCGGAAGTAAGATTGTACTAACTCTTGCTTCATGAGAAACTCTTACTCAAGATTATATTATTTGAGAATGACTTGCTGGTGATCAAAGCTCTGTTATTCACTTTTGACTTTGAGAAGTAAAGCAAGTAAGTTCTTTAGATATCATGTATACAAATTGAGAAACTGTCTCCCTCAAAAATCCTGAAATTAATACTACTCTCAAACTCTAATAATATGAATACTCAAAAAGTATCAACTCTATTTCTCTATGGAATCATAACATTCTGAATACTTTGATCAGGGCAGCTCGCACTGAATGAGTTTTACAATTCTCCTATATGCCCTACTATCCTAAATATCCCAGCATGTTATATCATACTATGATGTTTTCTATGATTATGACTCATACAAGCAGCTTGACTGAAAAATAAATATTTCTACTTAGTTGCTGCCCTTCCTCTATCAATAGCACTCTATGGTACTATATTCCAAATATTTTGATGAGTAGAGTGTCCCAAAACAAGCTGATGAATCCCCATGTGTTTTATCTCACTATGACTATTTCTTGGTATTGTAATACTAGAATATATCTCTTCTAAAAAATAAAACAGCTTACGCTGTTTTATTTTTTAGACTTCACATATGAGGAGATGTAAGTAGATCTCAAAGATTAAGTGTTATACCGTTCGTTCCCTTAAAAATTCACCTGTCATTAGGGTCATACCAGTCTCATTCACTTCAATATTTACGAAATTGTATAATACTCATAAATCTACTTTTATCTCATCAGGAAAGAGTATCATAAATTTCCTTGAGGCTTTTTACCGTGAACACATCTCTTCAGTGAACAAGTGATTTTAAAGGAGACTGATTATTTACGACCTTTACTTCGATATAACTATCAGTTGTTAAAATACCTGCTGGTTCATTAAATCATGGCTCTAGATTTGCAACAGGTCAATCTATGTCTTGTGATGTTACTCTTGTTACCATTCAAGGGTCTCCTCAAACCATATCAGATTTTTGAAGAACAAGAGCAGTACTTTCAGCAGTATCTGAGCATTGATCTGTTACTCTTTGTAACATAGCCTCTGCTTTTCTCTCCTGGGATGGATTATGCATTACATCTACAAAATTTCCTACTGATGTAGGAATATCTGCTTCTGGATCTTTCTTTCTAAAAAATGAGAATGCCATAATAGTATTTTTATAGATAAATTTTATTTATTTTACATAAAAATATTATTTGTCAAATATTTATCTTTATGCTTTATATAACTTATAAAGACTATTGAAAAATAAATAGAGCGAGAGAAAACCTCATAATAAAAAATAAGCTGCATTCATTTCTATCTCTATATTATAAGCATACATTCAAATATATACAAAGCTCGCAATTATAGGAATTATAATAGAGGTGAGATATCTATTTTCTGGAACCTTTTGTAGCATCAGAATGTCCTTATCTCATCATAGTTTTACTGACTTTCAAAGAGATGTATAACATATATAGACAAGAGGAATAAGTACGAGAGAATATGGGAAATAAATAATTCCATTTCACATCAAAAAAGACAGTCCTACGAGTCAATAAATCATTTTCTCTTCTCATGCTCATATATGTTTTATAGATTTTCCGCAATAGTCATACATTATATGTCAAAGTAGAAAAATAGTATATCAAAAAAATAATTGAGATATGTATATTCATGGAGTTCTCCATTCAAAGAGTATCTCCCCTGAAGCAAGTTCTCATCATGCATTCCAAGAATATGATGCCCATAGTCATAATAGAAATCATAAAAACACACTATATAAGAATATTTTTTTGTAACTCCCCTCTAAAAAGATTTTTCTAAAAAAATAGAAAAACAAGACTATACTTATTAATGCATGCCAAGCTAGACTTGTCCAAATCAGAGAGAAAGGGAGTGATTCATATAAAATACCTACTAATCATCACTCAATTAAAAAACCAAAAATTGATCATGTTATAAAAAATCATGCAAAGTTCCTAATATCGTACTTTGAAATAAGCAATAACATTAAATATCCGTAAAGCCCATAAAGAAGAAATAATATATAGAATCCCGAATCAATATGTACTTCGTAAAATAAAAGCTCAGAAATAGAAGCAAGAATCATTCAAATTCCTGTAAAGCAAAGAAACTTCGATAGTAATAATTTCATAAAAAAAGTTATAGAATATATAATTACTATAACTTTAAATAATGAAAAACAAAACTACACCCCTCCTCTATCTTTCATCGCATCAAATATTCTCTGCATAGCGACAATAAATGCTCCTGCTCTATAGGTCGTATTGTACTTTTTTGCTGTCTCATAAACATTAATTGCAGCTTCTACAATCTTCTTTTTGAGTCTTTCTTGAATTTCATCTGCTTCCCAATAAAAGTTCATATCATTTTGGACTCCTTCAAAATAACTCACCATAACTCAGCCAGCATTTGCGAGTATATCAGGGATAACATCTATGTTAGTCTTCTCAAGAATCTCATCGGCTTTTGGGGTAATTGGACCATTTGCTAATTCTAAGATGAGCTTTGCTTTTACTTTATCTGCATTTTCCTGTGTTATTTGATTCTCAAGTGCAGCCGGCACAAGGATATCACAATCTTGGTATAACACTTCTTTTGCGTCTAATTTCTCAAACTCTCAGCTGTAATCTATGACTGATTTTCTTTGTGATTTTAAATCTTTGAGTTGTACGATATCTAATCCAGAACTATTAAAGATTCCTCACCTTGAATCTGAAATTCCTGTTATAATTGCTCCCTTTTCTATCATGAGTTCTGCCATAGTAAGGCCAGCATTTCATGCTCATTGGATACAAAGGGTTTTTCCGTCAAGACTATCATCTCTGAGTTCAAGTATTTTTTCTAGAACATACACTCATCCCTGAGCCGTTGCTTGATTTCTTCATTTTGATCCTCAACATGATAAAGGTTTTCCTGTAAAGCTTCCAGGAGAGTATTTTCAAACAAGTGTAGAGTATTCATCCATCATCCAGGCCATTATTTGTGGAGTTGTGTTTACATCAGGAGCTGGAACATCACTCTCAGGACCTATATACTTATAGATTTGACGTACATATCATCTTGAGAGTCTTTCAAGCTCTCCCTCGGAAAGCTCCTTTGGATCTACTATTATTCATCCCTTTCCTCCACCAAGTGGGATATCGATAACTGCACACTTAAATGTCATCCAGGTAGAAAGGGCTTTTACCTCATCCCTATTTACATCTGGATG
>JAHDGX010000035.1 GCA_020631575.1 Candidatus Altimarinota bacterium
CCCAAAATAGAATTTTTGGGAAAGATGAATCCATTAAAACAAGCGGTCCTAAGAGTTCTCCTATTAATTCATTATCTATTAACTTAAATCAAGGAATCAGACCTGCTATATTTTCATCTGTTATCTCATCTCATCAAGTATAAACATCTACTATTTTGTGAATACTCTTATCGCTTCATCTATATGCATATTGCGAGAAATTCTTCATATCTCATTTTATAAGCACTTTAAGTCCGTCACTCTTTCCTGTACTATAAGTTTCCAATACTCTCTTTATTTCCAAAATATCAAAACCATTAATAAGATCCTCATCTATAGTTTTATTATCAATTAATATGTTTTTAATATCAGATTCAACAAAATCATATAAATATTCGATTACTATAGATTCTCATAGAGTCTTCCCTTCTTTGTGGCAATCAGTACTATAATCTATTGTAGTATTAACAGCATTTATAGCTTTTAACGTATTACTTTTTCAACATTCATTTATTCAAACTAATATAAGGCACTTCTTAGATGCAATTTCAGTAAGAACTACTCTTTCATCTCTAACACTTCTGTAATTTTGTATATGAATTTCTTTAACCTGCATCGAATGTATATTTTAGAATATATTTATATATGGTCATTATATTGACATTTATCCCTATAACAAAAAATACTATTCTTTTAAGATAGAATTAATGTTCTATTCATTAAAGAAATATCATTCAACAAATTCATATAATTCTCTAATGGATTCTCCAGCCTCTTCATTAGAAAGAAATGGATATTCCTTAATAAGTTCATCTTTACTATTAGAGATACATTCTTCTTTACTTAACATAAATAATTTTTAGACAATAAAAAAAGAAGAATATTACTTCTTCTTTCTTATTATTATATACAAATAGATACTATATGCATTTGCGTCCATATTATGGTGGAGTTTTTAAAGGAGAATTTGAACACCCTTTAGCTATAATCATGAAAGAACGTCTTCTCTATAATTTTAAACTTTTTCTTTTTTAATCTTTCGAAATTATCATCGTCAAGCTCAAGCATATAATCTAGCTTTGTTGTAGCATCTTTGTAAAAAGGAAAAAAATTGTATCATTTTGAGTATTTTACATAAAAATCTATCTTCTTAATTTTTATTCAAAAGTTTTCTTTGTAGTAATCTTTAAGAAAATTCTGAAATGAGAGTTCAAAAATATTTCCTGTCTTCTTTAATATTGTTATATAATTTGTAGTCTGAGTAAAATTTGTTTTTACCCTGACAAAATTTAGGTTGTGCTCTTGCTCTTTAAAGGCATATATTTTTCAGTTGAGCTTTTGAAAACGAGATGTATCTTTCTCTACCAATAAATAATAAGGTATTCTCTGTATATCCGTGTTATAGATTTCTTTAATAAATATTTTCCTATATCCTCCATATCGAGCTCACCATTCGAGAAATCCTATCTTTTTTGCTTTTTTGTCATACTTATATTCTAAGTGAATCACTCCTCTATAATCAACCTTACCCAAACTTAATCTAAGCTGTTCAAGAAGTCATAGTTCCATTTTTGAAAGAGTAGAAAAATCAAGGTGGTAGGCAATTGGAAGATGAAAATTAAAATGCTTTTCAAGTTCTTCTCCATACTTTTCTAAGAATTCATTTGAAAACTTCTTCTTATCTGAAAGTTCTATCATAGCTATCTCTCTAGCATAGGTAAGCAGAAATATATTCTCTCCATCAAAAAAAACGTCAATAGAATAGAGTTCTCCGTCAATATACTCTTCTACCATATAATCAAAACTACGAGCAAGCTTCGGTATAATATTTTTAAAATCTTCCTCTGAAGTAACCTTAAAAGTGCAGCGAGAAGCACTTGCATTTGTTGGTTTCACAATAAAATTCCCTCCTATAGTTTGCTCAAGTTCTTTATATTCAGTATGGATAAGATTTTTGTGAGTAGTACGAATATATTTTTTTTCTCCTACATTTCAGACAAATTTCATCATACTATCTTTCTCTTTAAAGACTTTCGCATCTATTTTTGTATTATATGTTTTGTTATATACCTTAATAGCATATTTTGAAAATGCATCTCAAGAAAAATTTGGAAGTATGAGATATTCTGGGTACATATGATATGCCTTGTTTATCTCACGATTCATAGTGCTAAGGTTATCACATGATATAATCTCAATTTTTTTAGTTTTTTTAGCTCGAGATATATCTTTATTTCCCATATATAATACTACCACTTTTGTATATGGAAGTGATTCATATGCTAATATCACTTCTCGCGAAATATTTGTAGAACGAGTAATGAGGAGAGTTTTTATTTTTTTCATACAAACAAATTCTAAAATTATAACTGAGTTATTGTAAGATTTTTTTAAAAAACACAAATGGTAATCTGAAACTCTCGGATAACTTCTGTAAAGATATTTGAACACAAAATAATCCCTCTTTTAAGGGATTATTTGCTATAAAATTTACTGGTGGAGTTTTTAAGGAAAAACTTGAACACTTTATAGCTAAATATTCGTCTTAACTTTTAAAATATTGGAGGTCATCATTCTTTTCTACAAAATGTAAAGCACTCATAATATTCCTCTTCCTGTTTATTTCTATACTTACGGACAGAACATTGAGTCTCAATAAAATGTCATTCATAACAAGTTAAAGGCTTACTACATTCTGTAATCTTTTTAGTTCAATCTTCAAACAAATCCCAACGTGAAGCAATTTTGTTTTTTGGGCATTCCTCAATATAAGGATTTTTTGAATATCTACTCCATCATAAAAAAGTCACTAAAGTTAATCATAAAACAACAATAATATATTTCTTATCTAGAAGATTTTTTTTCATATATAAAAAAAGTTCAAAAAATAAAAATTAAGAATATTGGAAATATTAATATTTTATAGTCTTCTAAGAATACAAAAGGTCACATGCAAAATTTACTATCCATTCATAGTCATCAAATCGAAGTATGACAGGTAGTATATAAGTAGGTGAAATAATTAAAAATTCAACTATACGCAATATATATAAAACACAAGAAAGATATCAGGAAATTAGTATACCAAATGTTTCTCTTTTTATTCTTACGATGAGAAAAGAAATATACTCCACTATTTATTATAAAAATAAAAATTCATAAATAAATGTATATGTAATCCTGTAATAAAATAAGTGATTTTGGGCAAGTTCATTTTCTATGAAATTCAAAAGAAAAACATTCTTTTGGAAGTGTATCGTATAAAAGTATATGTTGTCATACAATTAACAATATAACATATATTAAAGCATAAGAGACATATAATAATATTGATTTAAATTTTTTCATACAAAACATACACTTAATATTAAAATCCTAGTAAATATACGACTTATACTTACTTAATCAAAACATACCTATTGAAAGAAATTTTGAACACAAAATAATCCCTATTTAAAGGGATTATTTTGCTTTATTTTTTACTGGTGGAGCTAGTGGGATTTGAACCCACGTCCTGGAAGGCTTGACTGGCAATCTACTATCATAGTTTGTTTTGGGGTACTATATGTGAGACAAGAAAACAAACAAAATTCACATAAGAGAACTCTGTGTTATACGGGAGGGAGATACAGGTTCTAAGACTCTTCCCTCTCGTCTGAGATTTTAAATAATTTTAGAAAATCCTCCTCAGAAAAGTTTTCTAAAATGGTGGGCAGGCAATTGCTCTCATCCCCTGGGGGAGGCCCTTAGATCTTTCTATGGTGAAAGTCTAATTACGCAGTAACAAGGCTAGGTGCTTTAAAAGCAGCGAGACCTTTTGCGATTCTGTTTTTTGCATTTATATGCGACTGCGTTGATTACGGAAGTCACAGACACCTCCCGGATAGCATGCCAAGCCAAACGAATTCTCCCAGTAGAAACCATAATTAGCCCCATTAAAGCTTGCTAATTGTAGTGAATTTTTATGTTTTAGCAAGACTCGCGTCACGAAAAGTGATAATGGAAAACTCTCATGAATCTTGGTTTATGATTCCCTTTTCTATCAGAGAGTCATGCGCTGCTGTGCGAGTTCATATATAACTCTCTTTCATTTCTCTGAAACCAAGATATGCGGCTCAGAGAGTTTGAAAGCACAGCACCTTCTTATTTCCATCTGGATCCTCATATGATGATTCAGGCATTCAAAGGACCTTTCATATCTTATTGAGAAAGAGTAGCATCCTTGCTTCACTCATTCATTCTCCAGCATAGAAATCTACCTGCGTAGCTATTTGAATCTTTGAAGCGTACCTGTCTATGAGAAAAGACATTCATAGTTGTTTCATCTTAAGATGGAAGTTCATATAGTTAGCTAGACTCTTTTCATTCATAGATTCAAAGTCTTTTTTCTCTATTTTCACATCTCTTCACTCACTATCGCTCACCTGAAAAGAATTTCACAGTGGTACATAATTATAAGGACCAGATGAATACTCTTCTACATCATCACTTACATCATCTATATCATCCACTTCACCCTGATTATTTGCATCTTCTTCTTGTTTCTTATTTTTCTCTTTCTTTTTTACTATTTGAATTGTGGACGCAATACTAACAAGAAGTTCAAGAGTAGCATCATCGATCTGACTCGCTTGAAGTCATAAAAAATCCTGAATGAGATGCATGATCTTCTCCTGTACTTTTTCAGGAGACTCTTGTTCAAGAACTTCATTGTGTTTTTGAAGATGCTCTGTAATCTTTGATCCTAATGCGACTCATGTATCACTACTTACAAATAGTGTCGTTTTTATAATAAGATTATAAATATCTGGATTTGTAGTGTATATATTATAGAGCATTTTAGAATAATCGTCTGGAAAATTATCCTTGTACTTCTTATATGTTGTAAACACAAAGGCTTTAAGTTCACGCGAAGTTTTCGGATCAGAATCCTGAATTCTTAGTATTTCTATGAGTGATCATCCTGACTCTATGTATGATTCAAGAACTATTTTTTTCACTTCTATATTACTTTTTACATGCATTGGAAGTGTATGATAGAGACTTCTTTTCTTTTTTATTGCTGACATAACGACTGTGACGTCATTTCTCATAGATTCTGGCAGATGATGAAACAGATCAAAGTTTCCTTCTTTCATAAGCTTTACTGCCTCCTCACTATCTCATGATAAGGCCTTCTCTACTCTTGATTGTACAATAGTAGTATCTACCTCTGGTGAAAACATACCATCAATGATGAGTTTTGCCTTCGCTTGTATCTCATGAGATTCTGATTGGAGTTTCGATTGTTTTGTGTTTTTTACTGTTTGCATGTTATTTTTTCTGACTTTTTAGCATAGCAATAAGATCTTTTTGTATACTTGAGTAGCCCTGCTTGCTTTTTACTCACAGTACATCACTATAAAATTGTCTTCAGACCTTGAGTATATTCTTCTTTTCCCTTTTTGCGAGTTCATGTCAGGCCTGTCTTTGTTTTGCAAAGATACCACTCATCTCAGAGGACTGGAGAGTTTCTCAGCCCATTTGATAAAAAAAATAAGCTGTATATATCTTACCCGTAGCATAGGTTACAGCAAAACTGATAGGAGAGTAGAGGTATCATCCAATTCATGGTAGGAATATTTTTGCGAGCGTATTCATTCACTGAGAACCAAAATATCAGGCTCATAGAGGACTCACTACTTCTGAAAATATTTTCCCTCCAGATCGGAGTGTCACTCCCCTCTCTAATTTTTGAGAAAGTTTTAAAATCATATACATGTGAACAGCTATGATATTAAAGCTCTCTACGAATGGTATAGGCTGAGCTGAAAGTATAGCACTCACACAGGCAGATCGAAAGACTATGTTATCACACTCAGCTAGCAGACCATCACCGTGAGATCCAAGCTCCTCTCTCTCCTTATCTGATATTTTCGTGAAACTTCTAATCTCTGTTTTTGTGAGCATTCCATGAAAACTATGTTTTCAAAGTGAAGTGCTTGTGTCAGCTGCTCCAAGTTCTTTACAAAATAGAACACTCGCAAATATTTTTCAAGCTGGGGTAATATCAATAATCCTAGAAGCTAGATTGATACATTCTCAAAAATAATCATCAAGATTCATACTCTTATTTTTTGTAACTTCACCATAAGTTAGAGCAACTCGTAAATCAATTTTCTTAATCTTTATTTTATTTTGATCGTCATAAAGCTGAGTTTGTTTGAGTATTTTTTGAGAAAAATCTAGACATGATTGAGCACTCTGTCCTAGCGCAAGGTATGCGTCTCATATACTTTTTACAATAGAGACATTGTATTCAAGTGCTGCAGACATAACTATGCGATCAAATTCTTGCAACATAGACTCTAGCTGAGAGTTGGTGAGGAGAGAATTTTTATAAGTAAACTCTTTAATATCAGTAAGGATAATATACTTTTTTTCGCTCATTTTAGATTTATAGTGATACTTCTAAAATGATAATACCATAAAAACACTAAAAAGTCTCATAATACGAGACTTTTTATATATCTTTTTATTCAGATATTATCACTTTTTCAATCTTTTCTTTTTTCCAGCTTTTATCTCTAGTATTTGATCTCGAAGCTCTGCTGCCTTTTCATACTCCATATTCGCTGCTGCTATATCCATCTCAAGTTCTAGACGAGATATCTCTTTTTCAGCTATTTTAGGATCAGTTCCTAGCTCTAACTTTTTCTTTTTACTTGGGATTCATATATCCTTTATACTACTGTATACCGTAGTAGGAGTTGCTCCTATTTTTTCGTTATGTGCAATTTGTATTCATCTTCTATAATACGTTAATTCTATTGCTTTCTTCATAGCATGAGAAATTACGAGTCAATCTTGATTAATATATTTTCCTTTATTTAAAATATAGAGATCATCACCATATCTTTCGTAATCAGATTTTTTCTCCTCGAATCTATTTATTTTTTCTACATACATAGATACTTCTCATCTAGAGTTTCTTGCAGCTCTCCCAATAATCTGTATGAGAGCTGACTCGCTCCTCAAGAATCATTGTTTATCTGCATCTATAATAGCTATTTTTGAAACTTCTGGGAGATCAAGTCACTCTCTGAGAAGATTTACTCAGACTATTACATCTATTTTTCATTCTCTGAGTTCTTTAAGTATTTCTAGTCTCTCCAACGTATCTACTTCACTATGTAGATACTGCACTTTTATACCATTATCTATGAGATATTCTGAGAGTTCTTCACTCGAACGCTTTGTAAGGGTTGTAATAAGCATTCTCTCTCCCCTACTAATAACTTTTTGTAGATTATCCATGATATCATCTACCATAAAATCCATTGGTTTGAGTATAATTTCAGGGTCAAGGAGTCCAGTTGGCCTGATCATCTGAGGCACAACTCGCATATCTGCAGTGTCTACCCATGGAGTTCAAAGACTGGAGTCAAAGTCATAAAACTCGCGCACTGCAGGAAGCTTTTTTACCTCTGCTTTAAACGCGTCGTTGTCATCTTTTCATCAACCAGCATTTATAGGGAGTGTATCATGAGTCGAACTCTTCATAATCTCATATTCGCTTGGAGTTGCCGAAACAGCTATAACTTGTCTAAGCTTTCATTCAAACTCTGGAAAGGTAAGAGGTCTATTATCCATTGCTGAAGGAAGTCTAAATCCATTTTCTACTAGGTTGGTTTTTCTACTTCTATCACCCCCATACATCGCTCAAATTTGAGGGATAGTCATGTGAGACTCATCAATGAGTGTCAGAAAATCATCTCCAAAGTAATCAATGAGTGTTTGAGCTGGGTCACCAGGATTACGTCCATCAAGATATCTCGAGTAGTTCTCAATACCATTTACATATCCAACCTCTTGCATCATCTCAATGTCATACTCAACCTTTGTCTTGAGCCTTTCGTATTTTACTATATCTCATAGATCATCTTTAAAATATTTGAGTCTCTCATCGAGATCTTTTTGTATTTGTGGGAGTATTTCCTCAAGTCTTCATTCACTGGTAACCGTATGTTTTGCAGGAAAAATATCTATAGACTCGTGATATTCATATATTTCTCCAGAGATAGGGTGACGAGTAGTGATCTGAGAAACCTCATCTCACCAAAACTCTATCGTGTATACAGCCTCACTACTCGCTGGCCAAATTTCAAGAATATCTCCCTGAACAATAAAATTTCATGATTTAAAATCAGATCATGCTCTTGTAAACTGTATATTTACAAGACTCTTTATAAGGTCTTCTATGACATACACTCCGTCTTTTTTTATGTTAAACACCTGGTCGGTATAGGCTGAAATATCCCCAATACCATAGATACAACTAACTGAAGCAACTATAATAACATCTTTTCGCGTCAAAAGATCCTGCGTAGCCGCATGCCTGAGCCTATCTATCTCTTCGTTGATAGTAGCTTCTTTTTCGATATAGGTATCTGTTTTACTTACGTATGCTTCTGGCTGATAATAATCATAATACGATACAAAGTAGTGTACTGCAGCATCAGGAAAAAACTCTTTAAACTCTTGAGCGAGTTGAGCTGCAAGCGTCTTATTATGAGCTATAATAAGTGTTGGTTTTTCTACTTTTTCTATGATATTAGCCATGGTAAAAGTCTTCCCAGATCCCGTTACTCACCAGAGCGTTTGCCAATCATGACCACTTTGAATATATTTCGTCAAACTTTCTATTGCTTGTCACTGGTCCCCTGCTGGAGAATACTTACTTTTGAGTGTAAAAATGCTTTGCTTATCCATCTAATTTTTCTGAAATTAAAATATCACTATATAATAGCTATTTTTTCCTCAGAAAAAAGAAAGTTTTCAAAAAACATCCTAAAATTTCAATTTATAAGGAAAATATGCTAGGATATATATAGTTTATAACTTTAATGCTTGTCATGGTATCATCTCTTTGAAAGACAAACATCCTTAAAATAGGACTTCTTACGCTTACTATAGTAATGTTTATGCAATTATATAACTATATTTCTTTAGGTGAGGATAGTAATGTAGCTCTTATCTGAGATTCTCAAAATGCCGCAAACTTTTCAAGCGCAAATACTTCAAATCATCTAGGCATATGAGTGGCTCTTTCAACACGAATCGGAATTCAATTTACAGATGGGTCAAGTAGCTGAGTAAATGAAAGCTTTTATAAAGAAATAGCTAGCGTCTGAGAAACAATTGAAGAGAAAAAACAAATCAGATCAAAACTTATTGGCCAAAATATGCTTATCATATGAGAATATCTCAATATTTCTCGAAGTGATATCAGTTCTCTTTTGAAAACATCTAATAACAGAGAGAAAACTCTCGAGTGATATATTTCACAACTAGAAATTAGGTCAAAAAATTCTCAGCTCTCACTTGAAAGTCTTGAAAAGCATAAAACCCAGCTCCTAGCCGAGATTTGAGAAATAGAAGCGAAAATAGAAGCAACAAAGTCAAATATGGAGAAAAACTTTTCTTCTTCAAATGCAAGTGCAACCCTAGAAAACGTTGATGATTATTTTACTCTGAGAGAAAGATATACAGTGGCTTTTACAGATATAGTATTTATCAACCAATTTATAAAACAGCATAACTTTCTTATAAATTACAATGCTGGAATACTCAATACCCTTAAAGTGAACAAGAAAGCTATCATAGATGAAAGCTACGTCGTTATTCCTGAAAGTTGAGATCAGTACCTCAGACCTCTAGAGCTTATATTTGATGAAGGTGAGGTCACACAATAAAAGAATTCAAAAGCTTCTACTATTTTACAAAAATCATACCAGGCTGATCTGTAAATTTTCATCTATCTCATCACCTTATCATATCATCCTGCATTCCTGATGGTCAAAACAATGCTTGATTATTTTGAAAATTATATGCAGCGGTACCTGTTATGTTTCACCAAGCTTCAAATGTACTACAAGCATATACACCTCAACTTCAAGTATCTCAAACGATATCTACACAATCTGACGTAAACTCTTGTGTATTTCATCAATTAGACACTACATTTGCATCCACACTAAACTTTATCGCAAGATTAATGGTTTTAGCAGAATTATATGTAGCAACCATAATTTCATCAAAATTTATCTTCTGTGAATTTACTCACATTGAATAAGGTATGGTATCATTAGACAAGTCTCAAGAAGTAATTAACCATCAAAATTCTGGAATACTTGCATCTAAAACACTCCGAGCTACCATGGTCCACCCTCCTCAAGCAGTCTCCATATCACAGTACACTTGAAAATCAGTTCCATCTGGAGAGATAGTATAGGTTCCATTTCCGCTTGCTCCTCAGGTTTGTTTTATTCGTTTACAACTCCCTTTTGGATTCATAGCCATGAGTTCTGATCCAGTTCCAGTTATCTTGTCATTCGTCTCATCTGAGATGTTTGCTGTGTAGCTTACTATGCTCGTTATTATATCTAGGTCTGTTGTTCCAGATATCTTCTCCAGTGGAGTATTCTTGAGTTCTGGATTAGAGTCATCATCGTAGGTGAGGATTCAGAGTTTACGTCCATACACTTTTGGAAATCTATCTTCGTAGTTGACTGCGCCTACTGTATTGTTTGGGTTTGTAAGTCCTGCTAGTATATTTGGGTTTTGGGATTGAGATATTGATCCTTCTTCTTCCATCATAGCCATGAGTTGCATACTCTTTCTGTCTCTCGTAAGCATGTAGCTATAGTATGAGTCGTCTTTAGGGTCTGTTCCTCCGTTGGTATAGTCTATAGTTTCAAGTACATCTACTCATACCTCTCCTTGGTAGGCTATTGTAGTTCCTGAAGCTGTAACCTCTACTGAGTTATCTGGAAGTGG
>JAHDGX010000002.1 GCA_020631575.1 Candidatus Altimarinota bacterium
CCTGAACCTGTAAAAAGAGTTGTAGGATCGTTTTCAGGAAGAAGTGAAGCAGATGGGACGATAGCATGTCCTTTAGATTCAAAGTATTTAAGATATTTCTCTCGAAGTTGTGCTGAAGTATATTGCATAATTTTTATGTATTGAGTATAGGAGTTTTATTATAAAGAAATAGTAGGTATTTCAAGGTATAATTTACATATATCTTAATTTATGAAACAATATAAAATTCTGTCAATATATATATATCGTCAAGAGGCTTAAAATATGTTATTTTTAAATAGATATTTTATTTTGCAAGCTCTATAGCAATCATGAACACGGGTCCTGAAATAGACATGTCACGACTTGAGAATTCTGAAACTGAAGCAAGTATTAGAGACGAAACAAAAGCATTGCTCCAGGAAGCAATGTCTATTGTTGAAATGTCCCAAGGAACTGAAAAAGAAGAGGATTTTAAAAGAGAGTATGCTGAACTTGCTGAAGAATATAATACTCGTTTTGAAGATGGAATTATAGATTCAAGTGACCTTCATGCCCTCAAGCAAGAACTAGCAGAAGTTCAGGAATGAAGAGAAATATCGTTAGTCGAACATTACATGCTTGATCATATAAAAGCAACGAATGAATGAATATTGAGTGGGGATGAAAGTGTATTAGATGAAAATCTTACATGGTATGCTGATGTATTTAGTTCAGATACTTTATTTAGCCCTGCAAAAATTTGAGCAAGAGCATATATTACTTCAGGTGAATGACTCAGTGATGATAGAATGGTACACTATCATGGTAGAATAACCGAACTCCAAAATAGTAATGAATCAAAGTATACAAAATTATTTCAACTTTCTCAAATCATCTATGATGTATCAATGGAATGAAACATGTGAGGTGGTATGATGGAATCAGCTCATAATAACGCAACTCGAGAGCTCATTAAACAAGTAATTGGAAACTCTGAGCAAAATTTAGCCGTATGATATACTCAAGAAAGATGATATTACACTGTTGAATGATCAAATATTGATACTTCAAATGACATGGAGGTAGGAACATACCTTTGCTCGCTCAATAAATCATGAAAACTTACAAAAGAAAACCTACTTACACCTAATGGTCCATTTTCTCCGAATGATCTTTTTGATCTCATAAATAAATTTGAAAGCTGAGTATTTTGAGGTCCAGAAGTTCAAGGACTGTTTATATGATATCTTGATGGTTTTGAAGATAACATGAATGCAATTGCAGAAAATTATCTGGCAAATGAACAAAACTGAGCTCACATTATAGCATTTTTAAATGCCCAAGAAACTTCTGGTAATGATCATCCTCTTGTTAATGAAAATAATATTTGAGATATATTTACTGCCACTGAGGATACTGATATCAGTTCCCTAGAAAACGAACAATTACGACAAGTTCTTCTTCAAGAAAGAAGAATGATAGCAGCTCAAGCACTAATAAATGAGATTCTTTGAATATATGAGTGAGGTCCAGAGATTAGAAATGAACTTACAATGATTATCGAAGGTTCTGCGAGATGAGAACATAGTATGTTCGGTTTTACAAGGGTAAACGAAATAATATCAGAGTATAATGCAAGTGTATGAGACAATGAAAAACAATTTACTCTCATCGAGTGAGACCTTAAAGATACTATTGATAGAACTATATCATCATTTGATGAGGCTCATATGGCTGCACAAAGCTATATGTCTACCCTCACGGAATTAGAAAATATAAAGGCCCAGGGAGAAGAGAAAGCTGAAGAACTTCAATCTTTACAAGCTGAACTCATACAGGCTGTAAACCAAGTTCCTATCGATCAAGCTAAAGTAGAAGAATTACAGGAACAAGTGCGAGCACTTAGGTTTGCTAGTTTTTATACAGAGATGCAAGCGTCCCAAGTAGAAGCAGAAGTTGAAGCTCAAAGAAGAAAATCTGAAGAAAGTACACATGAGGTTGAGAGAGTTGTGAGTGAATTTGACAGATACTCTACATTATTTCGTAGAGAAAGTATAGATGAGGTATCAAAGTCACAAGAATCATTTAATTTATTAATCTCATCTGTACGTTCATCATCTGATATTACATATCTGTATAATAATCATTCTGACTACTTTACCAATGTACATTTATATATGTTACATAAAGATGTTCGTTCTGATTTAGATGTAATTAGATGATTCCCTAATCTTCTAAGAAAAGAAGACTTACACTCAATAGACTCATGATTCTATCAAGAAAGTGAGCATATCTGATACCTCATTGAAGAAGCAGTTGAACATAGCCAATGAATGGCAAGCAAAATACAGTTTATACTTCTAAGGAATTACGAAGCAAATAGTGAAGATGTAGCTGCAAGTATTAGTCAAATACAATGGGTGCTTCAATACTCTAATTTAACAATGCAACAAAAGGAATATGTAAGAAATAATATCCCTACTGTGCTTATCAGGGCTGATGAAGAAAATGCACTTCAAATACCAGATAGACCAGAAAGAATTTCAACAATAAGTCTTGAAGAATTTAGTATACTATCTGTGAAATTAGAAGATTCTCAAACATTGACACTATCTGAGAGAAAGGACTTTGATATATATATTGGTAAGTACGGATTGCATCAAAATAAAAGCTCCGTTATAAATTTTATTTCTCAATGATATTTTGATTGAGCATCTGAAATACAGAGACTTGTAAATAGTGATTTTATTTCAAAACTAAGTGATAGGCATGAATCATCAGAATATTATCAAGTAGCTCTAAATAGTAACTTAGCAAACATAGTATACTTAAATCAAAGGTGTAGGAATGATTATTTAAGCCTACAAATAATCATTGAAAAATCCAACAATGAAGAAGAGCTAGTAAAATATTTACAATATACAGAAATTGGGAATGCTTGAGATTTTATACTGGTATTTAACTGACTAACAAGAAAACTATGATCAGAGGCAGCTGCAAGAAATGTAATCGGAAGTATGCCACGATTTTATAGTTCTATCCAATCATTATATGAAAGTGAGTCAACCAACGAAGAAGATAAGCAAACGATGTGAAAGATACTCGAAATATATGCTCTTATAAAAGAGGGGTATATACTATGAAGTGAAAATATGGAACGAGCATTAAACCAGTGACATCATGAGAGGCTCGTGATTAGATGATGAGAAAATATTCTATCAGAAATGCTATGAAGAAATGTAAATGAGCGTGAAAAAAGTATAATAAAAGGTATATTAACCGTAGACGAGCCTAGTAGTCTAGACCTAAGAAACATCATAAGTATCTTCTGAGAAAGTGATGAATGAGAAGCCCAAGCTAAAGAATTCTTAGAAAGAATAGCTAGTATGAGACTAGACGAAATATTTGCTGAAGTGGATAGGCTCCTTCTGGAGATACAACCTGCTGAATCAAATACTGAAGAGTTTAAAAATTATTTTTCGAATGGAGCTCTAGACAGAGATGTATTTATAGCTTCATTAAATCAGTATATAAGTGATACTACTCTAGAAAAAACTGATAATGAAAATCAGAAAGAATATGAGTTAAGGGTCCGAAATGCATTTATAAGTCAATTTTGACTTTCTCAAGAACAAGCTAAAAATATTTCAAGAATATTAGAGTTAGAAAGTAATGCGGTTAACTGGAGTATACTTTTATCAAATAGTGAAACAGCAGCTCGTTGAGAAAGAGTTGATTATCAAGCTGAACGTAGTAAGCGTCGAAGTAATGGAACTCTATATTTAACTCCATGAGAAAGAGGGTGAAGTGAAAGATTTAACTATGAAACCTGAGAATTAGAGCCAAACCCCAACTACCAACCACCTGAGGCTCCAGAAAACGATAACTCTCAAACTCCTCTACCAACAGAAAATTGATGAGAAACACCAATTTCAAATAATTTTGAATATAGACTCTCATGAAGTAGAGATAATCCTGTAATTGAAAGCTGAGATAGTGTTATACCTATTTCTGAGCAGGAAGCTGAGCTTATCGAAAGTAATCCTGAAGCCGCAAAAAACATTATAAATATGTATGAATTCTTTAAAGATCTTAATTTACTTTGAGTCTGGGAATACAGAGAAGAGCTTGTCACAGCTGTATGAGAAGTGAGTATAAACCTAGAGGATGATTCTCTGAGAGAAGATGAACTACTACGTTTTGGGAGAAAAATACTTATTTTGGTACAAAATGTAGAACAAGATCAAGCACAAACAGAGTGAAGAGAAGCAAATACAATAAATACTGAGGTATCAAGCCTTGATTCTCTTAATTACCAATTATCAAGATTTAGTGGATCAAGAGAACTTTGGTGAGACGATCGATCATTCAATACCTACTGAGAAGATAGGTTTGAATCTTGGATGAGAAGTTATTGAATCATTTGAGGTATTACATTTCACACCAATAGAGTCAGAGAAATGATGAAATAAAAAAATCCCTTTCGGGATTTTTTTATTTCTTTTGGGTATCAAGCATTTCTTCGTCTTCGCTTTCACGAATAATACTTGCTCTCACTATCTCATCTGACTTATTTTTCAGCTTCGTAAGTATCACTCATTGTGTTACTCTTGAAGTTTTCCTAACTCATTTCAGATTAAGCCGTATAGTCTGACCAGCTTTTGATATAAGGAGTATATCACTCTCTTTTCTATCCTGCTCTGTGAGAATCTTCGCAGAAACAAGTTTTCCTGTTTTTGGAGTCACAGCCATTGCTTTTACTCAAGCCCCTCATCTTTTTTGGTTCCTATATTCTTCTATATCTGAGATTTTCCCAAGACCGTTTTTCGTAACGATAAATACAAATTTATTATCATCTCATACTACTGCAACCTCTATAACATGATCATCTTTCTTGAGAGCAATTCATTTCACACCAGCTGCAGCTCTTCCCATTGCTCGAACATCTTCTTCATGAAATTGAATAGCTTTTCCTTCACGAGTTGCAATGAAAATACTATCATGTCCCGTTGTTGTTTTTACCCATTTAAGTTCGTCCCCTTCTTTTACCCCTACTACCTTGAGACCATTTGCTCTAATATTTCGTACTTGATCCATTTCAAGCTTTTTTACGATTCACATTCGAGAAACAAAGAAGAGATATTTGTTTTCTTCTCTTGTTATATCAAGAATAGCTGAAATTTCTTCTCCTTTTTGAAGGTTGAGAAGATTCACAATCGCTTGCCCTTTTGCAATTCTCGTTGTTTCTGGAATCTCATAAGCTGGAAGAGTAAACACGCGTCCTTGACTCGTAAAGAATAAAAGATCTGCATGATTTGTAGTTGGAACTACGAGATAGATTTCATCATCTTCTTTTGTTGCCGTGGTGATTCATTTTCCTCCTCGTCTTTGCGTTCTAAAAGCCGAAGATTTCAGTCTTTTTACGTAATTATTTTTTGTAAGAACGATTACTACATCCTCATTTGGTATAGTATCTTTTGCGTTAAATTCCCCAACCTTTCAGGCATTTACGGCTGTTCTTCTCTCATCACCAAATGATTCATTTATCACATCAAGCTCTCCATCAATAATCGAGATGATTCTCTCTGGTTTTGCGAGAATATCCTCAAGATCAGCGATGAGAAGAAGTTTTTCTGCGAGTTCATCTTCTACTTTCTTTCTTTCAAGACCTGCTAGTTTTTGGAGTCTCATCTCTAGAATCGCGTCAGCTTGAAGCTGTGAGAGATCAAACTGAGACATAAGGTTTACTCTCGCTTCGTCTCTTGTTTCACTTGCTCTGATGGTCTTAATAACTTCATCAATATGATCGAGGGCTTTTTTAAGTCCCTCTAGTATATGAGCTCTCGCTGCTGCTATTTTTAGTTCATACTGTGTTCTTCTCGTTACAACCTCTTTTCTGTGGTCGATAAACTCAAGAAGCATTTCTTTGAGGTTGTAAAGCTTTGGTTGTACTCATCTATCTCCAAGAGCAATCATGTTATACCCAAAACTTGTTTGAAGCTGAGTAAGCTTATAGAGTTGGTTAAGAACCTTCTTAGGAAAAGAATCTTTTTTGAGTTCTACGATCACTCTCACTCCATCATTGTTACTCGATTCATCACGAATATCTGAGATCCCAACTATTTTTTTATCTCTCACAAGATCAGCCATCTTTTCAATAAAAGTAGCCTTATTCATTCCGTATGGGACCTCTGAGATATGGATAAATTTTTTCCCTTTCTTTCCTTCTTCAATATTTGCCACTCATCTTACTACAACTGATCCTCGACCAGTAGAGTATGCTGTAAGAAGCGCTTCTTTATCGTAGACAATACCTCCTGTTGGAAAGTCTGGACCTTTGATAAATTCCATTAAATCCTCTACCGTTGTTTCTCCGACACTTGGATGGAGTAGTAAAAATTTTACAGCAGCAATAAGTTCTCCAAGATTATGAGGAGGAATATTTGTAGCCATACCTACCGCAATACCCATAACTCAACTCATAAGAAGATTTGGAATGCGTGCCGGCATAACTGATGGCTCCTGACGAGTCGTATCAAAGTTATCTCTGAAGTCTACGGTTTCTTTTTCGATATCGCTGAGCATTTGCTCTGCAATCTTTGTCATTTTCGCTTCCGTATATCTGTAGGCTGCAGCTCCATCACCATCCATAGAACCAAAGTTCCCTTGCCCATCTACGAGAGGGTATCTGAGGGAGAAATCCTGAGCCATACGAACCATTGCTTCATACACAGAGCTGTCACCATGTGGATGGTACTTACCGAGCACATCCCCGACAACAGTAGCAGATTTCCTATACTTCGCGCTTGGTCTGAGTCCCTGTTCATGCATAGAGTAGAGTATACGTCTATGAACTGGTTTAAAACCATCTCTTATATCTGGAAGAGCACGCGATACAATAACACTCATCGCATATTCCATATAACAGCTTTCCATCTCATCTGAGATACTTCTTGCACTATCTCCGTCATAACTTACTCCTGTATCTATTGGGAGTGCTAGTTCATTGTTTTCTTCATTATCTTCTCCAGGTACATTTTCATTTTCGCTCATGTATTTTTAGCTAAAAAATAAAGTCGTGAACATCACGAAATATACCTAAAATATACTGAATATAGAGCGATAATCAAGGAAAATACACAGAAAGAATGGTAAAATAGTGTAAAGTAGTTTGACATTTTATTTATTTTAAATATAAATATTTTAATTACTTATTAAGATGTTAATGTGAAAAGTACCCTTACTTGATTGTCTGCTGCCTTAGCTATCCAAGCATGAGCAGCTTATGCAGATAATCAATCACCAAAAATATTAGAACTTCCTGAGTTTTGTGGAGCAACACAAATAGGAGTTCAAACCATTGTAAATTGCGCTCAAGAATCTGATTTACCAAAACTTGATTATGAAGCTACTTGAGATATATCAGCCCACGTAACTTGAGATACTGTAGACATGATTCTTCAATGAATGCCATTTTTTATTCAAGATTGAGATGCTATAATGCTCGATGCTGATTGAAACGGTACTAACGATACTGAAATTGGAATTCAAGATTGAGAAGCTTACATAAAAACCAACTGATCATATGGCACCATTAATGAGCAATTTGACTGTATAGCATCTACAGGATTTGATTGAAGGACACTAGTATGTAAAGCTTGAGTACAAGTTCCTCTCTACCCATATAACTGTATTACAGGCTTGAATGATCAATGAACTCTCATTCTAGGTGGTAATTCGACTGAAGTATTTAAAGAAGAAAATTATTCCTTGTGCATAGATGAGTCAGAATCCTTATAAATCATTATAAGGTACTATGAATAAACTATTATGAATGCTTGCTCTGGTTTGAACTCTCTCTGGATGTGGGGAAAAAGAAGCTACAACATGATACGTACCAGTTCCAATTACTCCAGAGTGAGTAAAGCTATATGATTTCCATATAGATTGAATACGTGAATGTACTGCTGGTGAAATATGACGTATACTTGTTGTTGCTTGTAAAGGAAAGTGAAATATAGAATTACAATGAAATATATGAAACCTTGTAAAAGAATGTGCTCCATTCTGAGGTCAGGCTAGGTTATGTGCATACGAGGGATCACTCGAAGACCTCTCAAAAGAGTACACACTTACACAGCAGAAAAATTCCTCAAGAGAAAACATAAATCCAAATTCTGAAGACTGGTGAAGATGGTGACAATAAAGAAGTGAATCTTGCCCTAAAATACTTTCTCCTTAGAATAAGAGAAAGTATTTTTTAATACAAATAAATGAAAGCAATTATCTTAGCATCTGGAGAATGATCGAGGCTCAGGCCATTAACTGACACAACTCCAAAACCATTGATTAAAATTCTTGGGAAAAGTATCATTGAGTATAACCTCGAGCTGCTCAGGGATTTTGTAGATGAGTGCATAATTATAGTACGTTATAAATCTGAACAATTTGAGGAGCTCATTTGAGATGAATATATGGGAATGAAAGTATCTTACCACAAACAGTGAGAAAAGACTGGTACTGCTGCAGCAATAGAAGATATAGAAGTTAACACTAATGACAAACTCCTTATCCTCTACTGAGATTCTATATACCCAAAAGGAGATATTAAAAATATCATTCTCTCACATGAATATGGTTGTCTTGTAAAAGAGGTTCAGAATCCCGAAGCGTATGGGATATTTGAGCAGAAAGATTGACTCGCTACAAGAGTCATCGAGAAACCAACACAAGACGTATGAAACCTAGCAAATATGGGATGATTCTTCGTTTCCTGAGAGCTTATAGAACTCTGTAAGTGAGTAGAGCCTTCACAAAGATGAGAATACGAAATCACTGATGCTATCAATACATATGTAATGAAGTATCCATTTAGACTTCATAAGCTTACGGGAGAAATACTTGATATTTGATATCCATGGAATCTTTTAGATGCAAATAATATCTTTCTTTCAGATATAGAGGAAAGCGATATAAAGTGAAGTATTGAAGAAAATGTACATATACATGGACACATTATCCTCGAAGAGTGAGCTATCATAAAATCAGGAACATATATAGAATGAAACTGTTATTTTGGAAAAAATACTATCATATGACCGAACGCATATGTGAGATGAAACACTTCTCTGTGAGATAATTCTAAAATTTGATTCTCTGTTGAGGTCAAAAATAGTTATATCTGAGAAAACACTAAAATATCTCATCTCTCGTATCTCTGAGATAGTATAGTAGGAAATAATGTGAACCTTGGTTGTGGATTCAAAGTTGCGAACCTCAGACATGATGGGAAAAATATGCGTACAATGGTAAAATGAGAACTCATAGATACAGGAAAGAGAAAACTAGGGTGTATTGTATGAGATAACACTATGGCTGGTATCAACACGCAGGTATATCCAGGTAGAGTTCTCAGTACATGAACAGCTACCATTCCATGAGAAACAGTAAAATAACTATATAAAATAAAAAAGTTCGGTAAACCGAACTTTTTTATTGACTCTCAAAATTTCATTCATATACTCTGTAAACATTAATAAATAATTCATGTTTACATGTTAGACGGAGTACCACAATTATGACAAAAATCATGTCCCGTAGAAGATGGAAGATTTCAATTCTTAACAAAAAAAGAGGTAGAAGTATGAGAAACCGCTAAATCTCTAAAGACTTGGGTAGAAGAAGGATTTAATATGATAGATTTCCCATTCCCTAAATGATTAGATATAGATTGTAATACAGCTCGAGAGATATTAGCTAGAGCTTGATTGCTTAGAACAAAAAGAATAGATTCATAAAAAGACTCAGATTAATCTGAGTCTTTTTTTAATTGATTTACTGGAGCCACTAATGGGACTTGAACCCATGACCTCTCCCTTACCATGGGAACGCTCTACCAGCTGAGCTATAGTGGCAAAAGAAAAAGTGCTATCTACTTCTAGATAACACTTTTTTTAGAAGTATCGTATTATACTACTGATACATATGTATCCTTATATACTCTTCCATCAAATCTTTTTCTTTTCTTTTCAAAGAATTTTACTGTTCCTTCTTTTTCAGCGTAGAGAGTAAAATCAGAACCTTGTCCTACTCCTTCTGCTGGCCAATATTTGTTTCCTTTTTGTCTTAAGATGATTCCTCCAGCTGTAACTGGTTGTTCTCCAAAGACTTTTACTCATAAACGTTTGGCATTACTATCACGACCATTATTCGTGGATCATTGAGCTTTCTTGTGAGCCATAATTGTTTTTTTATGAAATAATTATAATTTTTTATACTATCTATTAGCAAATCTTGCGAAAGCTTTGTTTGCTTCAGCCATCTTATAAACATCTAGTTTCTTTTTAAATGCATTCCCTGATTCATTTGCAGCTTCAATAAGTTCAGCAGCAAGAAATTTTGAGAAATCAGCACCTTTTTTACTTCTTGCTGAAGCGATAATCCATTTAGCAGCAAGAAATAGTTGTCTTTTAGGTTTTACCTCAGAAGGAACTTGAAATACAGATCCTCCGACTCTTTTCGCACGAACCTCAATTCGTGGCATAATGTTTTCAAGAGCTTTGAAAAAGATTCCTTCAGGATTTTTTTGTCCTTTTGCTTTAATCTCTTCAAATGTATCTTGCATAATTCTCTTAGCAAGAGCTTTTTTACCATCAAGCATAACATAGTTCGTAAATTTTACGATCATGTCAGCATTATTTTTTTCTGGTAGTGCCATAGTTATAATGCAATAAGCAAGTAAAATAATTTATGATAGGACATATTTTCAGTTATTGCCAAACTTACTCCTCATCATAAAAGTTTCATAGATATACTATGAAGCAAAGAGTGATGAAATCCTATACATTTCATCATCCTCGTGCCTCACAATATATACTAGTTTTTTGGTTTTTTCGCTCCGTAGAGTGATCTTCCTTGTTTTCTATCTTTTACTCCTTCACAGTCGAGTACTCATCTTACTACGTGGTATTTTACCCCAGGTAAATCTTTTACCCTCCCTCCTCTAATAGCAACTACAGAGTGCTCTTGAAGATTATGTCCTTCACCACCAATATAAGCATTTACTTCGTATCCGTTAGTAAGTCTTACTTTTGCTACTTTACGTAGGGCAGAGTTAGGTTTTTTAGGAGTCATAGTTGTAACTTTTGTACAAACACCTCTTTTCATAGAACATCCTTTAGGAAGTTCAACGATTTTCCCTTTTTTAATTGAATTCTTAATAACCTGAAGTGCAGGAGATTTAGATTTTTTTACTTTATTTTTTCTCGGTTTTTTTACGAGTTGACTAATAGTAGGCATTTTTTAAGTAATTGATAAATAAAAATATTAACGTTTTGACCAAGATGGAGATTTTCTCGCTTTCTTGAGTCCTGGTTTCTTTCTTTCAACTTTTCTTGCATCTCTTGTAAGATGTCCAGCTGCTTTAAGAACGGTTCTGTTTCCAGGATCTTTTTCTGCAAGTGCTCTTGATAATCCGTGAGCAATAGCAGCAGCTTGAGAGCTTTCACCTGATCATTGTACTTCTACTGTAAAGTAGGTTTTATCATCAAGTTTGCAAAGTTTTAGTGGAGCGAAGATAGTTTCAAAAAGATCCTTTCTTGCTACGTATTCTCCAAGAGGACGACCGTTAATAGTAGAGTCACCTTTCCCTTCAAATAGTTTTACTTGAGCCGAAGCTGTTTTCTTTTTCCCAAGTGAATATGTATAGGTTTGAGCCATGGTAAAAGTTATAAATTATATTGTTAGTGTTTCTGGTTTTTGAGCAGCAAATGTATGCTCCGTTCCTGTAAAAAGTTTTAGTCTTTTCATCATATCTGCTCTGAGTTTATTCTTTGGAAGCATCCCGCTTACCGCAGCTTCAAGAGCTCTTGTTGGTTTTTTTACAAGAAGTTTCTCAAGAGGAGTTGAGATAAGCCCTCCAAGGTACCCTGTATGTCTATGGTACATTTTATCAGTCATTTTGTTTCCACTTACTGCAAACTTATCTGCGTTAATAACAATGACATTATCACCGTTATCCATGTGTGAAGCAAAATCAACTTTATTCTTTCCTCTAAGAGTCGTAGCAATAACTGTAGAGAGACGACCAAGAGTTTGCCCCTGAGCATCTATTACATACCACTTTCTCTCAGTATGAGCGAGTTGTTTTGGTGTTATAGTTTTCATATTCCTGAAATTTCTAGTAAATTAATATATTATTTAAGACTGATTGATACAAGTTTTGCATTATCACCATCTCTATACTTGATTGGTACAATCTTTGTAAAACCAGAAGTTTTTACTCCTTTATATTTTGGTGCAACATTTTTAAAAAGTTCTTTAGAAGACTCTTCTGTGAAAAGATATTGCATTACATATCTGATAGCGTTCATCTCATCTTTCGTATTCGCTACATTAATAAGTTTATCAATCATAGGAACAATAGATTTAGCTTTCTTCTCAGTTGTTTGCATGCTTTTATGCATAAAGAATGATGTAAGAAGATTTCTTTGCATCGCTTTTCTATGTTGAAAGCTTTTTTTGTTAAATTTGAGATGTTTTCTGACTTTATGTCTCATAACTCTATATTAATTAGTAATAGTTTTTTAAATATTTTTAGTCGTCTCCAAGAAGTTTTAATCCTCTTTCATTGAGAGATGCTCTAATTTCTGTCATTGCTTTCTTACCGAAACCTTTGATAGAAGATAGTTTTGTTTCTGTACACTTTGTAAGTTGTTCTATAGAAAGGATATTTCCATTTATAAGAGCGTTGAGAGTTCTTGGCGAGAGTCCCATAATCTCTATTGGAGTATAACTTTCTTTTTCTAGTTCTTCTTTTACTTCTTCTTTTTCTCTATCGAGAAGATCTTTAATATCTCCTATAAATTCTCCTTCTACTTGTAGCGCTTCTTCATTTATAAGACTAAAGTAAGAAGTAAGCATATCACCAGAAAATTTAAACACCTCTGTTGGAGTGAGTACTCCATTTGTTGTGATTTGCATTTCTACTTCGTCTAAGTTTGTAATATCTCAAACTCTTGAAGAATGGATGTCATATTTCACTGAAACTACTGGAGAGAAGTTTGCATCTATAAGAAGTACATTTACATCTTCTTCTCTTTCTTTGAGATCCTCACTACTCATGTACCCAACTCCTTTTTCTACTCTAATTTCGATTTCTAGTTCGAGTTTATCTTGATCAATTTCTGTAATATACATGTCAGGATTCATGATTTTGATATCTGAAGGAACTGTGATATCAGCTGCTGTAACCTTTCCTGCTTTTTTCTTAGAAAGACTCACCCATTGGATTCATACGTCTTTCTTATCAATAACAAGACCTTTGAGGTTTAACATTATGTCTACAATTGAATCTTTTACTCATGGAAGTGTAGAGTACTCGTGAGAAACTCCTTTTACTTTAATACCTGTAACTTTTGTTCCTGGTATAGATGAGAGAGCTACTCTTCTCATAGAATTAGCAAGAGTAATACCGTATCCTCTTGGAAGAGGGGACATAGTAAATACAGCTGAATTATCTCCTGTAGGATTTTGAGTTATTTTTGGAACACCAATTGTGTTGTGAAGGATGTGCATATTTTTTTATTTGAAAATGTAATATAAGAAACTGCCGGCAATTGCAATTACTACTTAGAGTAGAATTCTACGATTTTCTGAATATCGATTACTTGTTCAAAGTCTTCTTTTTCTGGAAGAGCTGTAACAGTAATTTTTAGGTTTTTTACATCAACCTCTATCCATTTAGCGCTAGAGATTTTACCTTTTGATTCTTTAGCAAATTCTTCAAGTTCTTCGAGAAGAGATTTATAAAGTGGAGACTCTTTAAGTTTTGGTCTGAGTTCAATAACATCTCCAACTTTAAGAGAAATAGAAGGTATAGAAACCTTTACTCCATTTAGATTAAAGTGAGCATGACCAACAAATTGTCTTGATTGCATTCTTGTTCTTGCAAATCCTGATCTGTATACAACATTATCAAGTCTGAGTTCAAGAAGTTTTAACATTTTTTCTCATGTAGTACCTGCAGCTCCAGATTTTTGAGCTTTTGTAAAGTATGAGAAAAATTGTTTTTCACTGAGTCCAAACATTCTTTTCGCAAGTTGTTTTTTTCTGAGCTGTGTTCCAAACTCTGAAGTTTTTCTACTTCGTAGAACACTTCTTTTTCCTTTTTCTAGATCATACTTTTCTGTTCCGAAAAGGTTGATTCCTTCTCTTCTACAGAGTTTTTTCTTAGGTCCAGTATAACGCATTTTTTCTTAATTTTAAGATACAAAAATAGAATTTTTTAGCTAATTCACAGAGAGAAATTACATTCTTCTCACTTTTTTCTTTCTACAACCATTGTGTGGAACAGGAGTTACATCAAAGATTGATCTGAGTTCAATTCCTCCTGAGAGAAGACCTCTGATTGCTTGTTCTCTTCCAACACCAATACCTTTTATGTACACATCAACTGTTTCTAAACCATGAAGTGTTTTTGCTTTTTCAACTGCTTGTTCTGCTGTAATTTGAGCTGCATATGGAGTAGATTCTCTTGCCCCTTTAAATCCTGCAGATCACCCACTTGCCCAAGAGAGAACATTTCCATCCTCATCAGTAATACTTACAATAGTATTGTTGAATGAAGCGAGGATGTGAGCATGTCCAATCTGAACAACTCGCTTTGTCTTTTTGCTTTTAGCCATAATTTCTAAATATAAATATGATATAAACTATTTTTTCTTCCCAGCAATAGCAACTGATTTCCCTTTTCTTGTTCTGGCATTTGTTTTTGTATTTTGCCCACGAACTGGAAGTCTCTTTTGATGTCTTATACCTCTGTAACATCTAATTTCTTGAAGTCTTTTTATGTTTCCACTTACAAGTCTTCTTAGATCACCTTCTACAATATATCCTTTAATAACGTCACGAATAAGATCGAGTTCTGTTTCTGAAAGATCATCAATTTTTCTTGTTCTCTCAATTTTCACTTCGTCGAGAATAAGTTGAGCTGTTGTTTTCCCAATACCATATATGTATGTGAGAGCAATTTCAGCATGTTTTCCACTTGGAAGTATTACACCAGCAATTCTAGCAGCCATAATGCAGTAAATAAATAGTTAAATAAAATTATCCTTGTCTTTGTTTATGCTTTGGATCAGTTGCGCAGATTACTCTTACACATCTTTTTCCTTTAAATCTTCGTGTCACTACTTTACAGTTTTGACAGATTTTTTTTGCAGAAGTTCTTACTTTCATAGTTCTGTAATAAAAATTATATAAGTTTCCTAATTTTGTTGTGGATTGTTCCCTTTATCAGGCTGTAACCTGTAGGTTATTCTTCCTTTTCCTGGATCATATGGTGAAAGCTCGATAGTAACTTTATCTCACTCAATGAGCTTAATATAGTTTTTTCTCATATTCCCGCTCAAGTGACCTCGAACGATCCCTCATCATAAATCCTCTGGTAATTGAACTTCAAAAACCAGACCGGGTAGAGATTGTATTATTGTACCTTCTACCTCTATTTTATCTTCTTTTGACATGTAGTTTTAGCGTCTAAAGAGTTAAAAGCTCGCGAATCATATAGATAAAAAAGACTTTTGCAAGTCTTTTTTATATGTTTTTTATTAAACTATGTTCTTTCCTCTATCAAAGCTTTTACACTTTCATATAATTCTGGATATTTTCCCATCATCTGCTGTATACCAAACTTTATTATCACAATTACTACAGATTGCTCATGAGCGATAATAGTTGCATTTCTTGTTGGAGGATCTCAAAAGAATGCAATTTCTCATACAAGATCTCATTCTCATAAGACTGCTACATCTTTTGTACCTCCTCCTTGAAGCTCTTTTTGCACAAGAAGTTTTCATGAGTGCACCACGTACATAGCTTGCGGCTCATCTCATTGTTTAAATAACACATCTCCCTCAAATAAGTTTTGCGTCTGACAAAATGCAGAAAGATTTATTTGATCTTCTTTTGATAAATCTGAAAACAGTTCTACATCTTCAAAATAATTCATATTACTTTTCAATTACTACTTTATACACTTCCAGAGTATCTTTCATTTCAATATCTGTTACTCAAACAAGTTTGATACCACACTCTTTTACCTCTTCGATCTTATTCACTTCTTCAACTCACTGTTTGAGGGACTCTATTTTTCACTTTCCAATGACCTTATCTCATCTGATAACTCTTACAAGAGCGTTGTTTTCAATAGTCTGATCTTCTGCTGCAACCTGCAGTCCTACAATCATGAACTTTTTAGAAGTAAAGAAGATTCCTCCTACTCTTGCTTCACATAGTGGTACTTCTACCTCTTTCGGGTCAAGCATCCCTGTCACTATTTTTTCTATCTTTTCTGTAATATGATAGATGATCTTGCTTTCTATATATTCTACTCCTGAATCTTCTAGAGCCGATTTTGCGTTTGGCCCAACTGAAACACCAAATCATACAAGAACTGCTGAGCTTCCTCCACACATAAGTACATCACCTTCTGTAACATTTCCGACCCCAGAGTGAATAATCGTTACAGAAGTTTCATCTGTTGAGAGTTTCAAGAGAGCATTCTTTATTGCTTCAAGACTCCCGTTTGTATCAGCCTTGAGAACAACTTTAAGATGTTTCAAATTTCCTGATTTAATCTTAGACATGAGAATATCCAACTGTGATGATTTGAGTTGTTTCTGGTTTGAGAGGTACTCAGCATATTCTGCAGCTTTTACCCTTGCAGCATCGACACTATTCATAACTTGAAGTATGTCTCATCCTCATACAACTTTATCAAGCCCCACAATAAGTGCTGGCTGTCCTGGAGTTACAAATTTTACAGATTTTCCTGTATAGTCTTTGAGTACTTTGATTTTTCCATATGAATTTCCACATACTACAGAAGCACCTTTTTCTATTGTTCCTGTATTCACAAGAACTGTTGCAACAGGCCCAAGTTTTGTGTCTAAGTGTGATTCTATAATAGTAGCAACACCATTTCTATCTGGATTTGCAGTGAGAGCTTGCATTTCTGCCATGAGGAGAATAATCTCTAATAATTCCTCTATACCAAAACCGGTGTGAGCAGAAACAGGAACCATAGGAGTCTCTCCACCCCAGTCTTCAGGAGTGAGTCCGTGTTCTGCAAGTTTTCCTTTTACATGATCTGGATTTGCTCCTTCTTTATCCATTTTATTAATAGCAACTACCACTGGAATACCTGCTTCTTTCGCGTGTGAGATTGATTCTATAGTTTGAGGTTTTACTCATTCATCAGCAGCTACTACAAGAATAGCAATATCCGTAGATTTAGCCCCTCTCGAACGCATGATGGTAAATGCCTCATGACCCGGAGTGTCGAGAAATGTAATCTTCTTTCAATTATGCTCAGCTTGATACGCACCAATACTTTGAGTTATTCCCCCAGCTTCTCCAGCAGCTACTTGTTCTTTTCTAATATGATCAAGAAGTGAAGTCTTCCCATGATCAACATGCCCCATGATAGAAACAACAGGAGCTCTCTCCACAAGTTTTGAGCTATCATCCTCCACAAGTAAATCTTTTATATTCCCAGTAGCTATTTCGCTTGCTGCAATACCATCTGAAGTGTCTCTTTGAAGTTTCACTTCAAAAGCCTCAGCAATGAGTGAAGCAGTGTCAAAATCTATTTGTGAATTAATGGTCATCATCATACCATTTTTCATAAACTCAGCTATAAGTTTTGGAAGAGGAGTTCCTATTTTTTCAGAAAACTCTTTGAGTGACAAAAACTCTCAGACTACAACTGTTTCACCAGTCTTTGCAGTAAGGTTTTGTTCTATGTCCTCTATATTTTTTTCTTCTTTCTTCTTATGTTTTATCTTATTAGATCTCGTAAAACCATCGTCTTCATAGTTATTTTTATACTTACCTTTTTTTCCTCCTGAGAAAAACTTACCTTTTTTTCCTCCATCTCTTTCAGCGTTTGGAGTAAAACTCTTTCCTGGCTTCGGAGCATTTTTTGTAAAGCCTGGTTTGAATTTTGGTGCAGATGGAGTAGATGCCTCTGATGGCTTTGCTTCACTTGATGAACGAAAGCTAGATTCTTGATGAGCATTCTTATTCCCAAGAGAATCATCTGCTCTACGAACAACTGTAAATCATGATTTTTTCGGAACGCTCGTATCAAGAGTATCATTGAGTGTTGTTTCTGAATTCTGAGTTTGAGACTCTATAGTCTTTTCTCCATCAGCATCTGCTTGCTCTAAAGTCTGCTCAGACTTAAGTTCTACTTTTTTTATTACTGGCTTTTTAGCCCGCACTATAATTTTTTTCTTTATTACTGGCTTTTTCTTATCAGAAGAACTACCATCACTAGAGGATGATATATTTGCGTAATAATCGTCAACGTTTGCTACCATAAATGTCTGTGATTTTTCTGAGGGAAAATAAAATGTTAATGCGAATCTTAAGCCTTTTTTACTCTATGTCAAAAAATTATAAAAACTTGTAAAAAGCAAAAATAGGATTACCCTCTAGACTATAAAATACTCCTTTAAAGTTTGAAAGAAACATGGAAGATGCAATTCAGGCACTCAGCCAAAATTTTTTTGAAAAACTCTGAGCAGATTTTTCAGACCTAAAAATCGAAAAACAAGCCGAAAATGTTTTTAAGATATCTCTCAAAAGTGAAGACTCACACCTTATTATTTGACCACACGGGAAAAATCTAGAAACTATTTCCCATATTCTCAAGCTTCTCATATCTAAAATCTCAGAGTGATATGTAAATATTCATGTAGAAGTAAACGATTATCTTGAGAAAAAAGATGAAAAACTTCTTGGTTTCATTGCTTCAAAGATTGAATATGTAAAAAAATCAGGAAAAGAAATAGTTCTCCCGTTTTTTACAGCTTATGAACGTAAGAAAGTTCACTCATACGTTTCAGAAAATTGAGGAAATGTATTCACGCAAAGTATGGGTGAATGAAAAGAGAGAAGAATACATCTGTGCAGAAAAGATGAAAAAATGACCATCGATATAGACGGTGACGATATATAAAAATAGTTTTCAAAAGCCATGAAATATAAAAATGTTATACATCTGATAGCAGGAGCTATCATATGTGGATTACTCTATAGTTTTTACACTATAAACCACCTCAATTACCTAAACCACCGAAAAATTCAGGCTCAGATAATAAACCACCCTGAAGGCTTACCAAAAGCAGAAGTAGCGAAACTTGGGAGTTTTTGATTTACAAATATCACAGCTGATCTTTATTGGCTCCAGACAATACAATATATTTGATGAAATGTCATAGGAGAAGAGTATAAAAAATATTTGGGAGTCATGATGAACCTGATTACAGATCTTAATCCCTACTTTGAAAGTCCATATATCATAGGACAACTCCTCCTGCCATCAACATCTTGATCAGCTGATATTATCAAAACACCCGAGGAACTTAAAAATGTAAAAGAAGGAGAAGCTCTCTGACTCAAGGGAGTATCAAAATTTTGTGATATTCAAAAAGTAGATGCAATAATAGAAGAAACTAATCTGTGAAAAGTTATCTCAGAAGAAAAATACGCTGATCCTTGTAAAAGCTACAAGATTCCTTACTACCTGGCATACATATATTTTTTCTACCTCAAAGACTCGATACAAGCTGCCAATTATTACAAAGTAGTAAGTGCTCAGAGCGATGCTCCGCAGTGAGCAAAAGTACTTGCAGCCATCATGCAATGAAAGGGATGAGAAAGAAAGAAGTCAGTATTTATGTTTCTCTCACTGGCTGAAAATACTGGATGAAGTGGAGAGGCATGCAGTTTCATGAGTTCTAAACTTCGAGATTTATATACCCAAATAGATCAAAACGGCCTTCCTATTACATGAAAGCTTATAAGAGATATAGAACTGAGTGCAAATCAAATACTCCCAAAACTCACTCAAGAGAATGAAAGTGATATACTTGATGATACTAAATGTAGTAACTATCTAGCTAAAGCTATTAGGGAACTTAATCTTCTCTATATTGAAAATGCAGACGCATTATATGTTCAAGATAATCCAGATAAAGTTTCAGCTCTAAATATGCAAACTCTCTTTGACGCGTGATATATAAACTTTATTCCAACAGACTATCAGCAATATGAAGATGAATGATATGGAATCACCTATACATATGATGAAGAGCTTGGTCGCTTTGATTATTGAATGGCCAATTATGAAAATTAAAAAGAAGAGCTTATGCTCTTCTTTTTTATAATCATACAATTTCTTTCATTTTTTTATATTTGTTACTATGAAGTTCCAAGGCTCTTTGGTTTCACCTGTTGAGCTCTGCCTCTACTAGATCATAATTCTCCATATACATAGCATACTTATCCCTTGCAAGTTTAAAATACTCGAGCAGTATTTCTAAAAGTTTAAGCTTCGCGTGACCATATCCATATCATCCTGCCTCATATAATTTTCGTACTTCCTGGAGAGTAGTCTCATCTGCAAAAAACTTCATGAGTGCAAATACATTACACGAATCAGGATCTTTTGGATCATCTAGCCCCTCGCTTCAAGTGACAATAGACATAATCTTCTTTTTAAGAAGTTTCTCATCATCAAAAACCCCTATGAAGTTATCATAACTTTTACTCATCTTTCTCCCATCTGTTCATGGAATCAATTCTCACTCTTTACTAATATATGGTTCCGGGATCGTAAAAAAATCTACTGCGTATGTTTTATTGAAATTTGCTGCTATATCACGAGTAAACTCAAGATGTTGTTTTTGATCCTTCCCAACAGGAACCAAATCTACATCATACCCAATGATATCAGCAGCCATAAGGATAGGGTAGTTAAATGTAGCCATATTAATATCACTATTTTTATTTTGACTATCTTTAAAACTATGAGCTCTAAGCATGAGGCTATAGGGTGTCACGCTTGATAGAATCCAAGTAATATCATTGATATAGGTCATCTTTGACTGCTCAAATATCATAAATGGTCTATCTTCTGGCATAAGTGCAAGCAGTTCGGCTGCAAGCCTATGTTTGTTTCGCTTCATTGTCTCAGCATCATGCACTGAAGTGAGGGAGTGAAAATCTGGAAGAAATAAAAATGATTCATGTCATTTTGTTTGCTCTGTAAATGGTTTATACATTCCAAGATAATTTCATAAATGCATCCCATTTCCAGTTGGTTTCACTCAAGTAAGTACTCTCATATTGCTCTATTAATGTATTATTATTGCTAACATTATATATAAATAATCTGCAATACAATTTACATTCTTTATATTTTTTCTATCATATTTTTATTATACTCTCTTCATCCATTCTCATGAATTTTGTAAAAAATTATTTTTCAACTCTTGCATTCCTCGCTATTTGATATGTATTTTATAGGCAAAATGAAACTTTTCTTAACTTCTCATATGGAGGAACAAGTCTAAGTTTCATAGATATTTCTGTTCAATATCATAATATCTTTTATGCTATTCTTATTGCTTATACTATCTTACTTATACCATTTTATATTATATATCCTCACAGATCAAAAGCGCGGCTTGCTATAAGATATATATGGGAAATTATAAAATGATGAGAAAATTACTGACAAAAGCACAAAACAGCTCTCCTAGCATGGATAGTGAAGTTATTTTTTGCTCCTCTTATGATAGTCTGGATCACACAACATGTTTTTAATCTTTGAAACTCGCTCTACTATAGTTATCAAGGCATTTCACTCTTTTCTACAGATTTTCTTCTCTTCTTTAATAGCTATTTTTTCACTCTTGCCTTTACTGCTATTCTCTTTTTTGATGTCTTATTGTTTACTCTCTGATATCTTTTAGAATCTCCGGCTTTTAAAAATACTATTAAATCTGTAGAGCCAACCATCTTAGGATGGTTTGTAGTACTTATATGCTATCCTCCATTTAATACACATCTTACTGAGATGATTTGATGGTATTCAACGGATTTTCCTCAGTTTATAAATCCCTATATTCATGTAAGCCTCAATATAGTAATTCTCATCCTCATGGGAATCTATGCTTGGGCATCTATCGCGCTTGGACTTAAAGCAAGTAATCTCACGAATAGATGAATCATATCAAGAGGTCCATATAAATACGTACGACATCCAGCCTACATATGTAAGAATCTTGCTTGGTTTATAGGAGCTCTTCCTCTACTATGGGTTGCTATCACAACTGACGACTTACTCTTAAGTAGTGTGCTCATAGGGACTCTGTGATGGGCTTTCGTGTACTATATGAGATCAATGACTGAAGAAGCGCATCTCTCCCTTGATCCAGAATATGTAGCTTATAAGAAACAAGTTCCTTATAAATTTATACCAAAAGTATGGTAAATAAAAAAGAAGACTCGAGAGTCTTCTTTTTTATAAATATACTTACCGTGCAACCTTTTGAGTTTCTAGATATTCTGATTTAAACTTCCCAACGAGTGGAGCAGTATCAGATAATAGTTTCGAACCAAAACTTACAATTGTACCTGGAGATAGTTGAGTTCATGTTTTCTCAATAAAGTATCTGTTATCAACAAGATTATCGATATCTCATGAGAGAGATCCATATACTACAAGTTGTTTTTCAGACTCGTCGGAGATAATATATCCTCCTCAAGCTGATGTAGGTATAGCAATATATGTTCCATCGAGTCTATCAACATCAGAAGCAATATTAATATTTCCTCCTTTCACTACAAATGCTACATTTCTATTTCCACTTACAATATCTTGCGTTAGATTCAGATCTCATCACTCTACGATATACGTTGTAGATTCCGTAAGTGTTGGGAGTGAACCAAGAGTGATGTTTTTCCCTTTAATAACAAATACATTTTTGAATCCATTATAGTTATCAAACTTATCATATCCACTTACAGTAGTGGTAGTAGGAGCCGTTTCAGTTGTAACTGAAGTTACATCATCTGTATACTCTGTTTTTTCATCTGCAACATCACTGATTACTACCATGTCTGTATTGTTCTCAGAATAACTTGATATTCATCCCGTACTTACTGAGGTCCCAACAAAGTTTTTGTTATCAGTATATCCTGAGATTCCTTGAGTAATCTTACTCACATCACCAGAAGTGTTAGATTTCACATATGAAGTTCCTCAACCAATTGTTACCACTGCAGGTTTTGCAACTCTCACATTAAGGTCTGCTGCAAAATATGCATTATATAGTTCCTCAATAGATCCATTATTATCAATATCATCTTTGATAGATGTAGTAATTTTTGCTGATCCATAACTTTGTCCTGCTGGGATAGCGTTTTTATTTGAGATAAACTCTGGGTATACATACCTTGCAGTATCAGAAATAACTTGGTTATCACTTACAGCTTTGTATACTCCATCACTTGTATCTTTTACTATGAAAAGTTTATTATATCCATAGAGCATTCTATTTTGCAAGTCAATACAAATTTCGTTTCCTGAAGCTTTATTTACAGAGTTATCACCATCAGTCTTTTTTACGCATAGTTTATCAAATGAATAATCATACTCTGATGTATTTTCGATGTATGGCCAAGCAGGTACTTTTGAAAGTACATTTTGATTGTGTCCAACTATGATGTCTTTCTCTGGTCCGAATTTGATTTCCCCACCTCTTGGAGTTGTAGAAATCTTAGGATCAGGATTTCCAGATGAACTCCCCCCTGAACTTGAGCTCGTTGGCAATTTACATGTTGCACTACAAGCAAATCCTGGTTTACCATTGTCAGTTCCCATATCACACTGTTCTCCTCTTTCTGGCTGCACAATACCATCACCACAAATAGGGTTTGTCTGGATTTGACATCTATCTTCTGTAATCCATTTATTGCTTCCTGATGTTCCAATCTCATCTACCGAAAAAGTAGAGTCGACTGTTTTCTTTACGTAACACCTTGGGAATGGATCGCTACAAGAAAACTGCGCTGTTCTTGCCCCTGTAGTTTCTCTAATAAGAGCAGCACCAGTTTTTGGAGTAAGATATATATCGTCTCCTGTAGTTGCATCTGTTCCACATTTCATTGCGATTGATTGCACTCTATTATTTCCCCAACATGTATATGAGTTTCCAGGATTATCTATGATATCTGTACATCTCGCGGGTGATCAACTACTTGATGAAGATGATGAACTCGTTGGTGGAGTAACGTTAAGTGTTCTTTCACAGGTATTTGATGTAATAGTATCATTTACAAAACATTTAGCTGTATAAGTACCAATTGTACTCAGTGTTACTGTGCCAGTATTTTGGTTCAGAGTATTTACAATATTTCCTGCAGCATCTCTTACCTCAATTTTGTACGTACTTACATTAGTACCAGTACAAGTAAGTGTAGAAGTGAGAGTGCTTACGCTACTTGTTGGTGAAGCTGTAAGAGTGTTACATACAGCTACTACACCATTCTCAATGGTAATTGTTTCAATATCATGATCATCTTCATCTCATCCGTCGTTACAACCTGCTGTAAGATCATTATCAACAAGGTTTGTTGTTTCACCATTTCCTCCTCTTACTCCATTTCCATTTGTATTATCTGGATCACTATCACAGTCATCTCAGTCATCTCTGCTAATCTCAGCAAAGTTTGAAATACTTGCTGGGGCATTATCATCGATAGTAAATGTTATATCTAGATCAACTGGCACTCCATTTGCTGGAAGGCTTGCTATAGTTCTCACTGCTGTAGAGCCTGATTGAGTCCAATTAGAATCATTAAGCGTAAGACCTGTAGGAATATAATCTGTAATCTCTATGTTAGCTGCATCTATAGTACCTTGATTTACTACTCTTACTGTAAATGTTACGCTATCTCCTGTATTGAATGGTCCAGTAGATTTCAAAGTTTTTCTCAGAGCAAGATCATAAGCTGGTGTAATAACAGTAATTGTTTCAATATCATGATCATCTTCATCTCATCCGTCGTTACAACCTGCTGTAAGATCATTATCAACAAGGTTTGTTGTTTCACCATTTCCTCCTCTTACTCCATTTCCATTTGTATTATCTGGATCACTATCACAGTCATCTCAGTCATCTCTGCTAATCTCAGCAAAGTTTGAAATACTTGCTGGGGCATTATCATCGATAGTAAATGTTATATCTAGATCAACTGGCACTCCATTTGCTGGAAGGCTTGCTATAGTTCTCACTGCTGTAGAGCCTGATTGAGTCCAATCAGAATCATTAAGCGTAAGACCTGTAGGAATATAATCTGTAATCTCAATATTAGAGGCATCTATATTTCCTTGATTTACTACGGTTACTGTGAAAGTTACATCATCACCTTTAGTAAATGGTCATGCTGATTTGAGGGTCTTAATAAGTGCAAGATCATACACCGGATCTGTTATAATAATTTCTTCAATATCATGGTCATCTTCATCTCCTCCATCAGTACAACCAGGCAATATTGCGTTATCAACAAGATTTGTTGTTTCACCGTTTCACCCTCTGACTCCATTTCCATTTATATTGTCTGGATCACTATCACAATCATCCCCATCATCTCTGCTAATTTCAGCAAAATTCTGAATCACTCAAGTTGCGTCTGAATCAATAGTAAATGTAATAGGTAAACTTGTAGAAGAATCAGCAGCTAGAAATGGTATTACTCTAGTTGCTTTGTCTCACGATTGAACCCATCAGCCATCAATAAGAGTAAGTCCATTTGGGATATAGTCTGTAATCTCTATATTATTCGCAGGAACATTTCATTGGTTTACAACGGTTATTGAGAAAGTAATATTTTCACCTGCTATAAATGGAGCCGCAGAATTTTGAGCCAAGGTTTTAAATAATGCAAGATCATATCTACTTTCAACACCACAAGTACTACTACATCCGTCACCTCCAACCGAATTACCATCATCACATGTTTCACCTTGATCCGTTTCTAATATCCCATCACCACAATATCGTAGCTCAATATTAAAACACTCATTTTCATGAATCTCATAATCTTCAACTTTATAGTGTGGGTAAGTCTTTGTACTATGTGACCAAGCTCATGAATTGAAATTGTATTGGGTATAATTTTTCACTCTAGTATTGGAACCATTTTGAGTAATTTTACCATGTTTAATGTTATACACAAACTGTAAATTTCTTTTTGAATTGTCTGTCGGTTTATGGAAAAAACACTGGGCACCAAATGCTACTACCCTAGTGTTATTTCCAGGGGCAACTTCGCTTTTTCTTTGCCAAGCATCAGAAGTTGTACATCATGAAACAAGGCTTGCATCAGATCTCCAAAAAGATATCTTTGAAGTAGTAAGAGCTATATATCTATCTTCATCACTCCACATATCATCTATAAGATACCTATCAATTGTTTGTCAATTTATATAGTATGATTTCTCTCTTAGTGCTCATGTACACTGGGCATCTCATAGCTTAGAAGATATTTCTTCTACAATTGCTGCCTGAGAGACAGAGGGGATAAAAAATATACTTACTAGTATACTAAAGAGTACTATTCTTCTCATAATTCAGAGTTAGGAATATAATTTACATCTTGTACTGGTGGAAAAACCTGCTCATCTTGAGTTGGTTCTTGCTCTGTAACAATTTCTGTATTTGTTTGTGATGTACATGATACTAAGATCATTAGTCATAATGCACATGCTGTTTTTCTCTTAAACATAATATATTAAATTTATAAAAATTAAAAAGTCAAATTTAAATGTATTTTTTAAACATTTCTCACCACCATGATAGAATCATTCACGTAATGTCCTCTTCATCTTGTCATCGAAACATCATACTTCAGCCAAGACAGTTTATCTCGAGAAATCGGTATTCCCCATTCGGCAATTCTACAAACTCTATGACTCATACTTCTATATTATTAGCTTTGAGTATATAATTTGCTGTTTCATTCATCTTTTTGGTTACTCCTTTTTTGTCATGAACACTCCAGGATACTTTCATATTCCTTCATGTCGTCATAGTAGCCATTTTAGACATTTCGTCTTTAGTATTATGATTTTTTTTCTTTTTTACAGAATGTAGGTCATAAGAATTACTTTCAAACGTATAATAGAGACGGGTCTCTTCTTTTATGTCGTAAAAATCAACGAAGTATAAATCTGGGTCAAACTCAGATATTTTAGATATGTATTTTAGAAACATATATTCTAACATCTGATCATCTCACACATACTTTTCAGTATCTACGAGAGTAATGTGCTTTCCATTATCTGTATGGCTAGATTTTTTTAGTAACATGAATTTCTCTCCCGTTACATCAAGCCATAACTTAAAAAGTTGCTGTATACTATAGGTATTTCTGCTATACATAAGTGGAAGCATAAAATTTCAAATTAACTCACTCCTTAATTCATAGATATTTGTAATATGTGCTGTTTTTTCTTGTTTTAGGTTTTTTAAGTCCTTGTTTGGATATATAAGCCTAGGAAAATTCTCATTAATTACTGAAACCTTATCCCATAGTACCCAAAAGGGATTTGTGAAAGAGTTTCTACTCGTACAAAAGTAGGTGTTTTTCTCCGAAATCTTAATCCACTGTTTATCAAAAAGCCATAAGTCTTCATTTAAGATAACCATGTTATTTTTATACACCCAATTAATTTTATTTGGTGGTATATCATAATCTTCCCAAACCTTTTTTATAAACATCCAAGCCTCCAAAATCAGACTATTATAGGTCGTATTCTCAGTCCGAACATCGACCCTATAATACTTGTCTTTTATGAGGTCATTGATATCTCATTTATTTTGAATATCGCTTATACTATCCATAAAGAACATGTAGTCTTTTTGTGATATTGCAGACAGGATGTAATAAAATTTCATACTCTAAATCTCTTTTTGATAAATCTGGTAACTATTCCTCTCCATCATCTGGATCTGAAGGGGTTTCTTCTGATCATGTTCCAACCTCTTCTGATCCCGTACCTTCTGAACCTGTATCGTTAGGATCTGTTTCTGTTCCAGTTCCTTCTGTCCCAGTTCCTTCCGTTCCAGTTCCTTCCGTTCCAGTTCCTTCCGTTCCAGTTCCTTCTGTCCCAGTTCCTTCCGTTCCAGTTCCTTCCGTTCCAGTTCCTTCCGTTCCAGTTCCTTCTGTCCCAGTTCCTTCACTTCCGGTTGAGTCGTTTTCCGATCCAGTTCATGCTGGCTCTGGCTCTGGAAGAGTTGTAATATCAGGATTTTTAACATCCGTTACGAGGTCACTCGATGTGTCATGAAACTGTGAAGTACAGAGTGCTCCAAGTACACCACATGGAAGACCGTTTCTAAGGAAGTTATATCCTTCAGCTAATATTGGTGGAGCTCAGTTGAGTAATACAACTTTTTCTGATGGTCCACATCTAATAAGTCCTTGATCGTCTGCCATTCTAAGACCTCACTCAGTGTTTGTCGTAACAACTCCAAGATATCTATATGAGCTAAGTGTAAGAGCTTGTTGCCCTAGGTCTGAATTCATTCTCTCTTCAGCAGTAGCAAATTCTTGCATATCACTCACTTCTCCTGTCGTGGCATTATATATAGCGATTGTATATTTCCCTGTTTCTGGACTAATTCCTCACATAATAAATGTATTTTCTGACCTGTCTCATGTTTCTGCATGTTTTAGACCAAAAGAGATATCATCCATTGCCAAAAAGCTTGCTTCATTTTCACTCATAATTTCAGCATATTTATCTGGGTTTTCTCTTCTCACCTCATCCATAGCTCCTGAGAGCGTTTTAGCAGAAATATCTACTTCGGAATCAGTTGCAGCTTCAGCTTGAGCATCGTGATATGCAGTATAGTCAACAACACCCTGATTATCAGTATAATCAGAAATATCTGCAAGAGAATCTTTATACTCTCTGAGTTCTGTATACCATGATTCTTCCGTAAGACCTCCTGTTTGAGAATTTATATCGTAAATCCTATCAATAAGAGACCTACTTGCCTCAAGACTCATATTTCCTGACATGATTTCTCCCGAAAGTCATTCTCTATTTGCTCCTGAAGCAGAAAGTTCAAACCATCTTGATGTTACTGTCTCACTTCCTGTTAGTCTTGTTCCTTGATATACAGCCTCCGATGTTGATGAGCCATCAAAACTTACTAGTGCTCCCGTGTGGTCTGCAGTAAAACGCTCAGTGGTAATTGTTTGATAATCATTCACAAAAGTTCTGTGAATATCTTTATGTATTCTTGGTCTTCCTCTAAGCCCATTATTAATCTCCCCTCTTACACCTGCTTGATCCACAACATCAGCATCAGGATATCAAACTGATACACCAAGTATAGCTCCTAGGGCATTCATACCTGTATCCAATCCCCCCCTTACATTTGCGAGCTTAATAAGTTCTCCTATCTCAGCTGCTTTAGCAATATATGATGCATGGATAGTAGTTATTAGGTTGACCGTATTTGAATTTATGTCCAATTGTTCACCTGGTTGATCAGCAAATATATCACTACTCATTTTAATTACTGATATGAGCATATCTCCTGTAACTTGTGTAGATTCTAAATGTGATCCAGTATCACCAAAGTATGATAGTGCTTCTCTTAACTCTAGAACTTGGGCTGCGTTCATGTTTCTCATTGATTCAATAAGTTCTCTCACTCATTGAGTGTCAGCTTCTATCATCTCTACAAGTTCTGTGTTTGCTCCACCATTTGTAAGTTCATTTATATAAGCATCCAGTTCAGATTTCTGTGCAGCTTCGAGAGCTGCTTGAGCTTGACTTATCGCTTGTTGGTTTTGGTCTGCGGCATCTGTAGCAGCTACTGCTTCAGCTGTCTGTGCATTTACAATTCATCTTGCTTCTAAAACTGCTGTATCTGCAGCTTCATCATTTGTATTTGCTGTATCTTGTGCAGTAATAGCCAAATCAAGAGCTGTCTGAGCATCTGCTGCTGCTTTTCTTGCCGTATCTACTGCTGCTTGAGCTTGAGCTACTGCTGTATCTGCAGCTTCATCATTTGTATTTGCTGTATCTTGTGCAGTAATAGCCAAATCAAGAGCTGTCTGAGCATCTGCTGCTGCTTTTCTTGCCGTATCTACTGCTGCTTGAGCTTGAGCTACTGCTGTATCTGCAGCTTCATCATTTGTATTTGCTGTATCTTGTGCAGTAATAGCCAAATCAAGAGCTGTCTGAGCTGTAGATGCTCAAGATTCTGAAGTTTTAAGAGCCACATATGCCTCAGCATGAGCAACTAAATCAACTGCAACACTCCCGTCAGAGTTTAATTTTCAAGTTACATAGTTTATAAGATCTTGATTCGAGTCAAAATTTAATGCATCTAGATCAATAGCAGCATCTACTGTATTTCCCCAATTTGCTCATGAATAATTGATGGCTAATTTTCAATTTGAACGTATGAATAATGGGTCAGATGCAACAATATTCCATGAACCAATTTGATCAGAAATCGCTTGCAAAAGTGCCTGTCTATTTCTGGCAGTTACAAGTGAGGCTTCAGGATCAGATAAATCTGACAAATAGTCATCAGAGTATCCAAATGCATCAAAAGCTGCTTGTGCTGTTGATTCGTTCATTCTTGCTTGAGAAGCAATGGTTCTTGCTTGAAGAAGCTGCGTATTCGCTGAATCAAGAGCTTCTTGAGCCTGTGTAGCTTGAGTTGTTGCAAAAGTTAATGCTGCTTCTCGTACTGCAAATCTCTCATCGGCTGCTCCATCAACAGATTCCGCTCTTGCAAGTTCTGCATTTGCTGAATCAAGAGCTTCTTGAGCCTGTGTAGCTTGAGTTGTTGCAAAAGTTAATGCTGCTTCTCGTACTGCAAATCTCTCATCGGCTGCTCCATCAACAGATTCCGCTCTTGCAAGTTCTGCATTTGCTGAATCAAGAGCTTCTTGAGTTTCAGTCGCTCTTTTAGTAGCCGTATCTAGATCTCTTACAGCTTGTCCTGCCTCAAACGTTTCTCTCGCAGCTGCAACTCTTAGTGATTCATCTGATCATTCTACAGCTTCTAACTTAGCTGCCGTATCATTCAAAGCACCTTGAGCTTCAGCAGTTTGAGCTGCAAGAGCTTCTGCTGCTTCGCTTTGTTTGTATTCGTTGAATGCACTCGTTGAGCTTGATCCAATGGAACCTCTCGTTCCATTAGTATTATATCATAGGGCTGTAAGAGCGAGTTGAACAGCTACTCTCTCATCTAAACTGAGAGCTTTTACCTCATCTATAGTGGCATATCCTGAAAGAAGTTCTTTTGCCTGCGATACTTCGAGTTCTCTTGCCTCTCTAGCTGCTTGAGCTTCAGCTATTTTATCTTTTAATACTGAGTTAGTCATTTGGATTAGGAGAGAGATTCTTCCTTGGTCAATTACACCTCCGTCATAATCACTCATTATTTCTTTGAGAACTCTTTTTGTACCATTTCAGATTCTACCATCTACCGTAATAGTTGATTTATCAGAAGCTTTCAAAAAGAGATTCATGATGAATTGAACAGTTTTTTGCTCTTTCATTGTTGGATTGTCTTTAGCGCTATCTGGAGTAACATCTCCAAGTTCAGCAGCAATTTCTCCAGCAATAGAAAGCTCTCACTCCATTTTAGCTAGAATAGCTTCCTGAGCTTCGGGAATACTGCTAAGAGCCTCAATGTCTGACATACTGATTTCTTTATCAGCAATTGCAGTATCTACAGCAGGAGTATCCATTCCTTGGTAGTTCGCTACGGTAAGCATAAACAGTGTTCTATAGTTTCGTAGTAGTGTAAACATAATATATGTTTTATAAAGTAATGTATTTGTGTTTGCGAAACAATTTACCTATTTATACTACCATACTTAAAAACAAAGATGCAAAAATAATAACTTGACGATAAATATATTTTAAGTTAGTAAAAGTAAACTATCAAAAAACCTCTTTCATCACCGAAAGAGGTTTTTTATATCAATATATTATTATCTATTTCTAAATTTTAGAAATCCGAATCCTAGCATAAGAGCTACAAATGCAAGAAGTAAATGTTCAGCTCCGGTTTCTGGAAGTCTTGGAGGTTGTGGTACTGATGGTGGAACTTCTCCTGCTCCTGAAGTGTATAGTACACACTCTCTATGTTGTAGCGTATCAGTAGATGGAGCTCCATCTGCTTCAATGTTATGTACTGCGATATCATATACTATCATCCCAACGTTTCCTCCGGCAGCAACTGGGTTATTTGTGAGTTGGTAGGCACTTCCTACTGTAGATTCAATCCATTTTACACTACTACCTGCAGAAAGGACGTTTCAAAGTGACTCATCACTATATAAGGCATCTAGATCTGAAGTGTATGTCCAAAAATCTACACTATCGCTTGCTGTAACTTCTGTCCATGAAGCTCCTCCGAGTGATACAATTCTTGGCATTTCTTGTTCTTCTTTGAATAATACCTGATCTGTTGTTCCATCATTATTCCAGATATCATCAAGAAGTCCTTTATTATCTCCTTGAGATACAGCTCCTCAAGTAAAACATTGATCACAACTATTTGCAGCGTAAACAGAGTCAGCACTACATGTTACTTCTTCATACGCAGCGTATGTGCTTGTTGTCATATAAGCAAGCATAATCCCTGCTGCTATGATTTTTGAAAATGATTTCATAAACTTAAAGACTTAATAATATATTATAACGAGGATATATTACGAGAGAGTCGGCTTTCTGTCAATAAAAAATGAGCATTCTGGAAAGGGAAGAATATTTACTTTTTTATTATTTTATTTACAAATAATTGTTGAAATATCGCAAAGAGTGTCGATATTCCCCAGTAGAGTCATACCCCAGCAATCAAAGTAAATGTAAATATTCATACCATAACTGGCATACCATAAAGCATAAATTTATTCATCATTTCTGGATCTGGCATCATGGAGCTATAATCGTCAGCTCACTTCTTTTTCTCAAGAACTACATCATTTTTTTCTGGGATTGGTCTTCCTGCAAGAGAGAGTTTCACTTGTATATATTGAATAAGAGCAACCGTAAGGGCTAACGCGAGTCACGCAAGTCAACCTGATTGCAATAAGTCCATACCGAAAAAATCATAATCTATTTGAGAAATATGAAAATCTGAGAGGAAGTTATAAAGATAAAATTCGTTTTTAAGTGATGTAATATTCATAATAATATTATAAATCACAATGAGGATAGGCATTTGAATGATTAAGAATCCACATGAACCCATAGGATTTACACCTTCGTCTTTATAAAGCTTCATGAGATCCATACCCATAGCTTGTTGATTTCCTTTATGTTTTTCTTGAAGTTTCTTAATTTTTGGCTGAATAGCCTGCATCTTTCTTTGTGAAACCATCATCTTGTGTTGTGGAAAAAGCAAGAGAATACGAATGAGTATCGTTATTGCTACTATTGCCATGCCTAGAGAGTTTCCAAAAAATGCTATGAGGTAAGAAAGGAGGTTGTATAGTGGAGCATAAAACAGAGCAATAAACACTTTTCCTATAGTTCCCCTATATTTTACTTCTACTGGCTCAATAAACTGCTTGTCTTCGTAATTAAATGAAAAAACATAGTCTCAAGGTTGAGTGAATAAATCATACTGAGGGGCAAGAGATAGATTATATGTACCCAAAGCCTCTAACTCAACATCTTCACATATTTCTTTTGGGAGAGATATCTGGTCTCCTGACGATCTGATATCTAGATTCTCACAGGTATTAAAGCTCATTGTATCTGTAGTAGAATTTTCAATCTGGATATCAATTCCTGCTGGAACCTTATAAGATGATTTAGCAACCTGAAACTGTATTCCTGAGAGTGTTTGCTTTTCCTGATTTCCAGAAAAATAAGAAAACAAAAGAAAGAATATTGCCGTAAATAAGAGTATATCTATGTATTTTTTCATAATTTTTTATCAAAGAGGTAACGAATTTCATTTTGAATTTTATCCAAATTTTCTGGGAGTCATGTAAGCTTTGTTTGTTTTTTCACGACACATACTACATCTCAGTAATGCTTATGAATATAGGGCTGTGATACATCATAAAATAACCTTCTGTATGAATTTCTTACTACATTTGTTGGAACTGATTTCCCACCTATAACAATAGCAAAACGACTATATCAGAGTTTATTAGGAAACACATTAAAAACAATACTATAAGAAAAAAAAGGTTTTCCTTTATGCAAAACCTTTTTTACTTCACGTTCCTTTAGCCTGTATTTTTTTGCAAGCATGAAAATGATTTTTTATTTTCTTTTTACGTAATTCCCTTTCCCATCAAAAGGAGATTTTTTAGCAGTACCACCAGCGATGATATGCATTTTAGATTTCCCGTTAATTTCTTGGTATCTTTTTGGATAACTTACAGTAAGTGCGTGTCTCCCTTTTCTTCTTCTGTTTTTCAGTACTTTTCTTCCTGAAGCAGTTGAGCTTCTCTTTAGGAATCCATGTACTCTCAGTCTCTTTCTTTTCTTAAGTTTTCAAAGCATAATCTATGAATATTTTGAATAAATTTTTGTAAGCCGGTGCATCTTATTGGAAAAAGCATTTTTGTCAAAAAAATATTTTAATTATTGCCAAAATCACTCACACCCTTCTCTAGAATTTGAAAATGGTCAATTAAGCCCAATAAATCCTGTCGTTATTGGTGTGTCATTCACAACACCAGAAGAAATGTCATTTCACCATGACGTAATGCTTCCATCTGGTTTTAATGCATGGTAACTTCATTTCGCAGAATAAATATTAATATATCCTGTATCAGTCGGTTCTCAAAGTCCTCCCATTGTATCACTTCACCAAGATGCAATACTTCCATCTGCTTTCATTGCTGCGAATCAATGTTCTTGGGCATAAAACTTAACATATCAGTTATCAGTTGGCTCTCAGTCAGCCTGAGTTCACCATGATGAAATAGAACCATCAGCTTTTACTGCCATCATTCCTCAATACGTAGAAAGTGCTTTTACATACCCTCCATCTGTAGGAGCATCATCTCGTAATGTAGCATTTGCTGAATATATCCATAGGGTTCCATCTGCTCGAATTCCAATAAATCAGAAAAAACCTCATATAAGATCTACGAATGTATCTGTTGGAAACTCATCTCAGTAATAATACAGCTGTCACCATATATGAATAGTTCCATCATCTCTTAGAGCTCAAAAGGTATTCCCCGTACCTACTACCTTAGTAAATCATGATCCATATGAGGTAACGAAATTTCCATTTGGATCTAATATTCTTCCTCCATAAGTCGTGTTTCCCCATACATGAATACTCCCATCAGATTTTAAGGCTCAAAAGGCTCATCTAAAATTTGAAAATATTTCTACATATCAACTATCCGTAGGAGTGTTCAAATTCCCCCATCATGTATCTCACCACGACACAACTCTACCATCAGAATTAAGAGCCGTAAAGGCTCTTGCTGTTGCTACTACAGAAGTATAGCCACTATCTGTAGGTCCTCATACTCATCATCTTGCTGGGTCTCACCAGGTAGTAATAGATCCATCTGACTTCAGAGCTGCAAACGCTCACTGTGTTCATGAAACAGTAATATAACCATTATCTGTTGGGGCTCCTGTGACCTCATTATCCCCATCTGATCACCATACTGTCATGGATCCATCTGGCTTAAGAGCAACAAAGTTTGCATATATTGTAAAAAGTTGAACATACCCGTTATCGCTAGGGGCTCCTACTCCTCCATAAGTATCACTTCCCCATGATTCTATACTTCCATCTGTTTTTAACCCTGCTAGGGCTCTACTATTTCCATATGCATTATTTGCTGCAGATTCTATTGTATAATACGCATTTGAATCACCACAACTATACTGACCTATTGTTAAAGGTAGACTTGGTAGTGTAGGTCAATTATTTTGTATCCCTCATGGACATCTCCCATCCTTATTTACATCGAAACACTGAAAAGCGTTATCTACCACTCTCCATCATTTTCATTTTCTCACTATAAGATCTCATAACTCAGAAAATGTAGCTCAAGTTCCCGTAACGTAATCTTCTCATGATAAATAAGAGGAGAGAACATAAGTATTTCCTATATCTGTAAGCTCAAGAGTATTTGAAGTAAACGCTAAATCTTCAAGTGGTAGATTTGTAGCTTGCTGGGTCATAATACCTAAAGATGTCCCAAATGTCCGAGGATACCTATCTTGATTATCTGAATGTACTGAAGGAAGCAGAGCTAGGCTACTCATTTCTTCTTCCATGAATGCCATAAACTGAAAGGTTTTTTTATTAGATCATAAAAAATAACTATAGTACGTATCATCTTTCGGGTCCTTAGTATTTTCATCCATTCATATAGTTTCTAGTACATCTTTTCCTATTTTTCCCTGAAATCATACGATTACTCAACTTGAAGTGATAGTAATACTGTTATCTGGGAGAGGAAGTTTCTTTGAAGTTGCATATTGTTGAAAGGTTTCAACTGCCTTAGTGAGAGTTGCTATTCTTTTTGTATCCCTCGCTCACACAAGATATCAGGTATAAGAAACAAAACCAATTGTTGAGATAATTCCAACAATTGTGATAACAACGATAAGCTCTACAAGTGTAAAAGCTCATTTTTTAGAACCGTGAAAACGAAGAATATTATGCATAAAAAAACCTTATAAATAAATCTGCTTATTTATAAGGTTTTTTTAATAATATCATATTCTTTCTATATTGACTTTAGCTCTGTGTTTTGTTTATACTATCTTTGTTCCAAGCCCAGAACCCATAAGTAAATCAATAATATTTTGAGTATCTCACAATTTTGTAACAAAAATCGGCAGATTATTATCCCTTGCCATGATAATCGCTGTCTGATCTAATACTTTTAAGTTTTGAGAGATAAAGTCGTTGTAGTGTAATGTATCATATCTTTGAGCATCCGGATGTACTTTCGGATCGCTATCATATACTCCATCCACTTGCGTGAGTTTGATCATCACGTCACAGTGAAGCTCTAAGGCCCTGAGTACCCCTGTAGTATCTGTTGTAAAAAATGGAGTTCCTCAACCTGAGCTTGCAATGACTATTTTATCTTCTTCTATGTAATTTCTTGCCCTCATTGCAGAATATTTTTCTAAAAACTCAACATGTAGCGCATCCATAACTACAGCCTGTATACTAAGCTTTGCAAGAAAATTTTTGAGCGTCACGGCATTAAAGACCGTAGAAAGCATACTCATATTATGAGAATCTGCCGCATCTACTCATGATGCAATAAGCTTTGATCCTCTATAAATATTTCCTCCACCTAATACGATAACAAGCTCGTATCACTGAGCTTTAATATCTTGGATCATTTTCGCAACTGCCTGAGCTTTTTCTGGATGTATAGACTGTCCATCCTGACTCAGTGACTCACCTGAAATTTTTAAAAGTACTCTTTTCATATATCTTTTACGAATTAACTATATCCTTCATGAGATCATCTACAATCTCAAGAGATGGAAATTCTCTCTCTTTCAGCTCCTGATTTTTATCAGAAATATTTTCACTTGTTACATCTACCCCTGTCTCAAGCTCATATATACCATAAAACCCATGAGTGAAATCTACATAGTGTCTCTCGTATACATACTTCTCACCATCAAGACGTATCACATTAAACTTAATTCATTTCTCTTTTACGATATCTCTACATGTATTCCAATAATACCATACATTCATTCTTTCTCACAAATAATCTGTCAAAGTCTCACAGCTAATTTCTGGAAGAATCTCTTTTTTTACTTCAAAGCCTTTAATTTGCGTATAGGTGAAACTCTCTTCTCAGAGCATAAGAGGTTCTCCGTACTTGGACGAAGTAGGGAGGTCTATAGAAATCGTGTTATCTTCTGGTCCAACAAGTGTTGACTCGCTTCCAATTGTTTCTTTATTATTTTCGTCTAACACATTCAACACAATCTTTGTTTCTGAAATTTCTTTCCCAGCCCAAGCTCTAAATATATATTCGTTTTGACCAAAATCTAAGACCTGATTTTTTGATGAAGCAATATATTTAAATGTAGTATCTCCCGACTTAAATGCCTGGAGAGTATAATCATCATCTGGATATTTCGATGTTGGATTTGTAAATAAAACCTGTATTTTATCTACCTGAATATTCGTAGTTCCGGAAATAATCACTTCTCCACTCGTAAGCTCCCTCTCAGAAATACTATCAAAAACGAGGTACGCTAAAGTATCTTGCGGCATAATTTGGATAAGAGAATTTGATTGCTGAGATTTTTTGTCTTCCGAAGCATCAGGCTGCGTGTCGTCTTGCTGAGAAACAGTATCTCCTAGAAGATCTTTTTTCGCTGCATCTATTTCTCCTCTGGATTGACCACATGAAGTAAGAACAAGGGTAAGGAGCATGATTCATAATATTTTTTTCATAATAATATATTTATGAAATACGTACTCATATTATAAGTAGAGCAAATCTAAAAGCAAAGAAAAAGCAGGGATGATATTTTCCCTGCTTTATTCTGGTTATACTTCCGTTACGATTGGAATAATCATTGGTTGTCTATCTATTCTCTTGAGAAGAAAATTTTCCATATCTGTTCTAATAATCTTTAAAAGATCCTTTTCCTCCATATCTGGAACATCTTTTATAGTATTTTCATATGTTTCTCTCGCTTTTTTGATAATGATTCTATGTATATAGCGAACTTCTTCTACATAAACAAGCCCTCTTGTTTCAAGCTTCACATGACCAATAATTGCTTTTGATTTTTTATCGACCTTGTACTGCAGTACCATCACTCCAGAGTTCATCATTTGTTCTCTCGCTTGGAGTACATGTGATCCCATAAGTCCCATACCATTACCATCTACAAGATATTCTTGAAGTGGCACTTTGATCTTTGATCGAAATACTGAGCCATTTGGAGCAAAATCTATAATATTCCCATTATCGAGAAGGAGAACATTTGATTGCTTTACACCTACTGACATCGCAGTTTCCGCGTGACGAGTTCTGAAGTACAAATCACCATATATTGGCATAAAATACTTTGGCTTGAAGAGTCTTACGAAGATCTTTTGTTCTTCTTGATACCCATGACCCGAAGTATGTACTGGCCTGTCAGACTTTGTAATAATCTTTACTCCATACTTGATAAGTTTATTAATTACAAGACTTACTGATCTCTCATTTCCAGGAACAACAGAGCTTGAAAACACGACCGTATCACCAGCTTGAATCGTAATTGATGGATGTTTTCCTTCTGACATTCGAGAAAGAGCAGAGTATTCTTCTCCCTGCGATCCTGTTGTTATGATGATTTGTTTCTCAGCTGGTACTCCATTTGTGTTTTTTGGAGTGAGCTTTTTAATAGTTCCAGGTTTTGTTTTCACATATCCGAGTTTTTGAGCGATAGCTACATTTTCAGTCATAGATCGACCTGAAAGATAGATATATTTATCATATTTTTCTGCTGTATCTACGAGCTGCTGAACTCTTGATATCCAAGAGGAAAATGCTGCAATAATAAGTCTTCCACCGGTATGCTCTGAAACTATTTTTTCAAGCTCATCACCAACTTCTTTCTCGCTCATCGAAAATCCCTTTGTGGTAGATCCTGTAGAATCAGAAAGAAGCATAGTAATACCTCTATTTCAAATTTCTTCATACCTCTCAAAATCAGCAGGAGCATCAAGTCTTGGAGTATGGTCAATCTTAAAATCTCACGTATGTACAAATTTCGCTCCACCTGGAGTTTCTATGTATAAACCAGCACAATCTGGAATAGAGTGATTTACTGAGAAAAATTCAACATCAAATTGCCCTATTTTTGTTTTATTTTCTACGGAGGCATCAATCTCTACAAATGTCGCATGTGGCATAAGCCCAGCCTCTGAGATAGCTTTTTTAATAAGTCAAATGGTAAGTTTAGTACCGTATAAAGTTGGCATATCAAGAACTGGAAGCACATCTTTGAGACATCCAATATGATCCAAATGCGCGTGGGTAATCAAAAACCCTTTAATGTTTTTTGTATATTTTTTGAGAAATGATACATCAGGCACACTATAATCAGCCCCATACATATCTGGCTCAGCAAACTGTATTCCACAATCAATGAGGATAATATCATCTCAGTATTGTACCATAGACATATTTTTTGCCCCTATTTCATTATTTCAACCAATAGGAATATATCTCGTATATCCTTCTCTTAGTGCTGGAAGGAAAAACTTCGTATCTGGAAAATCTAAAGTTCTTTTTCCATACTTATGAGTTTTCCTATCTGCTGAGGAAGAACTTCACTGTGTCTTTTGTCATGTTTGACGTCTTGCCTGGTTTTGTCACTGAGACATTTTTGAAGCTCTTTGCGTATCACGAGAAGGTACATGAGCAGATTTTTTCTGCGCTGATGGCTTTTTTGCTTCATCTTTTTTTTCTACTTTCGGCTCTGGTTTATGTGATCAAGCCGAAGTAGGGTTAATATCGCGAACCTCCATATCGAGTTCGTCTAAGAAATCTTTCATGTATAATAGTTATACAAATAAAATATATTGAAAACTTTTTTATAGTCAGTTAGAATAGAATTCTGCAAGAAAACTAACACTACAACTTATAAAGTTTAGAAGTCATCCATAGTCTCTTTTAGAAACAACTATGAGCATAAAAATGCATATAACTTAATAGACTCTACAAATTACTCTCGGAAAATATTGAAATTCTCGACATGCTAATATGCCTTTTCTTATAATATATCATTATTATATATCATCCTGTAGGTATTGCAAAAAGTTTTTTACGTCTACTGGTATTTTTGTGATATCCCAGTAATAATTCTCTATAAGCTCAGTAGAATAGTCTTGTCATGTAAACTGATTTTTTTGAAAAACATAGTCTCACATAAAATTATACTTTTGCTTGAGCCTGAGGCTTCCTTGTGTCTTCTTTCTAAAGTCCTCGTTGTGTAGTACATAGTATAGATATGTTTCTGCAAAGTCTTCATACTGGTTCGTCATCGCGTAACCTGATACAAAATCAGCCTGTACACTTCAAGGAGCGATCGTAGTAACGGAGTCCCAAGATATACCATAAAATTTACTACTTATATCTCAAAAAGCATTCCCAGGAAGAGAATAAATATCATAGTAATGAGCGAACTCATGAATGAGCACAGAGAGAAACTCACTATCCGTAAGTTTTTCAACACCATACATATGTATGTTTCATCATTTCATCCTTCCTCTAGTCTCATGTGAGTTTCTATATAAATACACTCACAGATTTTGTATATGGGAAAGAATATCTTTTTTATAAAGAAACACCTCAACTATTGGAACGTATGAGTATTCTATACTCTCTCTGAGTTTTGTTGGAATATACCTGAGAGATACTTTTCTTTTTTGGGCTCGAGAATACTTCTGACTGTATGACTCATAGATAAGTTTTTTTATAGCAGCATCAACATCGTCTTGGGTTGTTCCAGTAAAACTTGCAAACTCCTCCTCTCCCGCAGGAAAACTATGAGAGTGTCAGTGTCACGAAAGTGTTGGTTCTAGATATTGTTCCTGATAATATGTGTCAGGAAAAAAAATCTCCTTTCACACAAAAAGTAAAAGTGTAAAAAGGAGGGTATAGGTCGTGACCAATAATATTTTACGTGATTTTCCCATACATATAGATTATCAGCCTATGGAGAACATAACTTCTATAACGATTCTCACAATTCAAGAAGCTAATAAAAGTCCTAAAAACCCTAGCATCGACCACTTTACAATATCTTTTCATTTTTTAATTTTTTCATCTTCTCATACTGATATAGTCATCATGAGAGCACCATACACTATCGCTCATACTGCAAGAAGCCCCAGAAGCATAGAGAGTTGATTTGTCCAATATACCACTTTATTTTTTACCCCTCACTCTATAAGACCATCTCAAGGATTCACAAGTGTAGAGTCTCATAAGCAGCCATCAAGTTCATAACCAATATCTCATCCATTATATTCACAATCTGCATGAATATGAGGACTGAAAATACTCAAAATACTTACTAAGACAGTAAGACTTACAAGAAGTGAAAATATTTTTTTCATGATAAAATTTATAATATATTAATTCCTGCAATAAATCGTACAAGAGCCCAAGCTGCAGCTACTGCAAATATCCCAATCGCTGCATAAATAAAACTGTTAAATGCTTTTTTGAGTTCTTCTGGATTTCAGCGAGCCATAAGAAGTCTTCATCAGATGTATATGAACATACCAATAGCAAGAAGTGCCATAAGATTAAATATACTATCTTTTATAAATTCTAATATTACGTCGAGAAGTCTCTCTTCTGTTTCTCATGAAGTGATAACGCTCGTAGATCCAGCAGGAGTGATCTGACTTTTAAGGTCTTCTGATGATCTTGGGTCGAGGGCTTGAGTGATGTTACTCAGGCTCATGTAGAGAGCTGTAATAGTTACGAAAATACATGCTTTCATTATATTCTAAAATTATTAAGTATTCCTATAATTGACCAAGCCGTAACAGAGAGAAACACTCATACAAGTGCCCAAGTTATGATAGTCTTTGCTTTTTTTGTTTTTTCCTCTTCCCCACTTGAGATGATGTACATAATTCATCCTATCATCACGGCAATAACTGCAAGTACTGCAACATACTGGATCATGAGTCATATAATTCAACCAATAATCCCATAGATTCCATCTTCTCCTGTTCCAGAAGCAGCGTCACAGCCAGGAAGTCAAGCGCAGCCAATATCTGGAGCGGCTCCATAAGCTGTTGCCGATAAGAGAAAAAATATAGTAGCTATAATAATTTTCATAAACATTCTTAGTAAAGTAAGAGAGCAAAGAGTCGAACAATAACTCAAGCAGAAAGCGCAACAGCAAGAGCAATAATACCAGACATAAATATAGATTTTCACTTAGAGAGAAATTCATCCTGACCATGATAGATAATCATATATCCTGCACCTATCGTCATGATAAATACAGCAAAAGCACCAAATACAATTATTAGTTTCTCAAGTACTGTCAGGAGTACGTTTTGAACTGTTTCTCAGGCTCAGTCTCATATAAGACTCGTATTACCAGGAGTAAACGTTCCAACATGAATCTTAAAAGTCTCATCTTTTATATCTCCACTAGATTCCCCATCAGAGAATATATAAGGACTATAAAGTGATGAGATTAGTACAGTGAAAAAGAGAAATACACTCGAAAATAAGCTTTTCATGATTGTGGGGGTGGAAAATAACTAAAAAAATAATAACTATTATTTTTCAAAAGACAAAAAAATATTATCCTTGGAGTAGAAATTAACTTTGCCTTACTTAAAAGTATGAAAATTGCCATTCTCCATGAAATGCTGATAAAGAAATGAGGTGCTGAGAAAGTAGTCTCTGAGCTTATAAATATTTTTCCTAAGGCTGATCTTTTCACACTCATATATGATGAAAAAAAAGTCTGAAATATATTTCCAAAAAATACTATAGCTCCTGAATGTTTCAAGCTTCTCAGTCAAAAGGTCTATAACATTACAAAGAGGCAGCGTCTCTGCCTCCCATTTATGGCCCGCTCAGTTGAAGCCCTGGATTTTTCATCGTATGATAGAGTAATTGTCAGCTCAAGCTGATTTGCTCATGGCCTAAAAACAGTAAAAGACACAAAAACAATCATATATTATCACGCTCCTGCAAGGTATATGTGGGACTGGGCACATGAATATAGACGTGACATCAACATGCTCAGGTGAATTCGATGATTTCTCTATGGAAGATTTATGAAAAATCTCAGAATATGGGATTATAACGCATCTACTCGTAATGATACTTTGCTGGCCAATAGCGCTACAACTCAAAAAAGAATATATAAATACTTTAGAAGAGAAAGCGATATTGTGTTTCCTCCTATTGAAACTCAAAGATTCTCACAAACTCTGAGTAATTACTCTCCAAAAGAAATATTTTTCTCAAAGCCCTACTACATAATATTATCAGCCCTGACAGAGTTTAAAAAAATAGATATTGCAGTAGAGGCTTTTGCAAAAATACCTGAAGTGAACCTCCTCATAATCTGAGAGGGAGAATACAGAAAAACTCTTGAAGAGCTCAGCTGAAATGCTGCTAATATACGCTTTAGTTGAGCGCAATACTGAGATGATCTCGTACATCTCGTACAAAACTCGCTGGGACTTATATTTCCTGGGGAAGAAGATTTTGGTATTGTTCCTATAGAGATTATGGCTGCAGGAAAGCCTGTTTTTGCCCTAAATAAGTGAGGTCTTACAGAGACTGTTATAGCCTGAAAAACTGGTGATTTTTTTCACAACGAGGACTGAAGTGATTTCATACAAGAGTTTCAAGTCTTTCACAAAAATAATACTAAAAATCAGTACTCTCCAAAAGACTGTTACACGCAAGCTGTGAAATATGATACATGAATATTCAAAAAGAAAATTCAAAAACACATAAAATAAATCACTCATCTCTTCTTTGACTTGGAGGGATTTTTATGTATATTAAAAAAAATATTTTTCTTTCGTATATATATGAAAATTCTTGCTCCTATTTTGTTCTTCCTCTTGCCACTCCACGCATTTATTATAACAGTACTTAAGTGTAAATATTCAGTTGATACCAACATCCTGAGGTTCTGGAAAGAAATTATGCTTTCAATCATGTGAATCATCATTCTCTATCAAGTCTACAGATCAGGGTCATCTCTGAGAAAACTCTACAAAAACAATACGCTTCTCTGGCTCATCAGTATCTTTATTGCTTGCTGCTGAGTATATATGTACTTCCCGTTTTTTGAACTTAAAGCAGCCTCAGTACTTGGGTTTCGTTATGATGCCTTCTTCTTTATTGCAATGATCGTATGACTTTATAGTGGCCTTATGTGAGAACTTCGTTCGCTTGTAAAAGTCCTATTTATATCAACTTTTTGAATCCTCATAATATTTCTCCCATGGTATCTTTTCGGAGATATTTCATCTCTCGCTGTAAAGTTTGGATACTCAGCTGAAGTATCAACCTATACTGCCAATAGTTGTATCAGTTTTGCCCAAAACGTAGATGGACAACATAGGTTTCAATGAACATTTGGATGACCAATTCGTTTCTCTGTATTCCTAACTATAGTGGGATCTCTCTTCGCGGGATGGCTTCTCTCATCGACACGCTTTACAAGAAAACAACAATACCTACTCGCTACTTGATTTGCAACTCTTATTCTTCCTGCTATATTCTTCTCGTATTCTAAAACATCTATTCTCTGAGCCCTCTTTGCAGCGTGAATATTTGTACTACTTGCGTACAAATACATACACAAAAAGAAAATAACTCGGCAATTTTATACCTACATGGCTGCTGGATTTACGACCCCCATCATTCTGGTTGCTCTCTTCAAGTGGGAATTATTCCTGCATTTATGAGCAGTACTCAATAGACTCGAAAATCTTTGAAAATCTGTGGAAATGTTCTTCTATAATCCATACTGATATGGCTTATGAATAGCTGGCCCAGCAAGTCAGATAGGAAACTCCATTGAGTCCGCTTGATCATGGCAGGTTGCAACTGCAACGGTTCTTAGAGTTCATAAGTTTCTTCCTGAAAACTGGTACGTGCAAATAGCTCTTGAAATGTGAATCATAGGTATAAGTCTTTTTATGAGCCTGATTATTCTCATCGGATATAGACTGATACATCTCATTAAAAACAAGCGTGATTACATGAGCGTCTGAATTGCAACCGCATACTTCGCACTCTGTTTTATGGCTCTCTTCACGCACGCATTTGAAGAAGCTGCTACCAGTTATATACTCTTTTTCATTATTGGTATCGTACTTGCTGAAAGCATGAAAATAGAGCAAACAAAAGCAAAAAACTAGTATGACCTACAAAATATCATATACATTCATTGTGGGGTTAATATGTATCCTAGGATCTCTCTATACAAGCTTCTTTTTTCATCTTAATGATATTATAAAAGTAGCAGATAGTTTTGCCTATTTTCAGATGAGTCACTTTCTTCAAAGCCTTTCTATAGAATGATTTTGAAATGGGTGGTTTGGATTTCTCTACTCCCTTCCTATTGCTGCAGTAAACTACGTTATTCACTCTGAAGTACTCGCAGCAAGAATCGTTAATATAATTCTTCTTAATATTTCAGCGCTCTTACTCTGGAAGGTATCAAGAAAAATTCTCTCCCAAAACTGGTCATATATTGTGCTCATACTCTTTTTTATACACCCCACACTTCTCCATTTCCGAATTCATATACTGTCTGAAAATATATATATTCCTCTCTTTTTATCACTCTTTCTTTCGGTTATTATTTTTATAGAAAATATTCATTCTTATAAGAAGAGTGTCTCACAGACTATACTCATTGCGTGTCTTATCTGACTCATGTATCTTACCAGAGCAGAGGCATTTATATATATTGGTTCTATTGGAATAATCGCTTTATCTCTTATGATCAAGTGATCCATAGATATAAAGAAATTTCTCTCTCTCGGAGTTGTATTTTTTATAACATTTTTCTTGTTCATATCTCCATATTTGTTTTTTCTTCACTCTCTCACATGAGAATGGTGACTCACAAATAAATGAGCCTCAAATCTCCGGCAAGCAGAACTCAGAGGGCAAGAGCAAATGGATGATAGTTGATTTGAAAGAGCTGTAGCAGAGCTCACAAGTGATAATAAACATCTCATTGCTGGTTTTGCAGGATGAATGCCATATAGTAAGCCTAGTATTGAGTGATCCCTTAAAAACTTTATATTAAAAGATCCTACATGATTTATTGATAGGATTCTCTGAAATCAAAAAAAACTATACACCACAAATTTTTCAGAGCTCTTTCTTGGTAAATCCCCTCAACTCTATCATTCAAATGACACAAGGTTCTCGCACCTGGGCTTTTTAGTAATAGTTCTTATTCCTATCTTCATATTTTTGCATGGTTTGCGAGAGCTTTATAAAAAACAAAAAAAATACTTTGGAATACTACTAAGTTTCTTTATTCCAGCATGTTTATTTTTCACACTCTTCTTTACGCTCAATAGATACTTTTTGATATTCATACCTTTTCTCATACTCATTTTTTGTTATGGAGCCAGCCAGCGAAATTCATTTAAATACACGAGTATTCTCAGCTGAGTAAGTATGATCTGTTATATTTCTCTCTTACTTCTTTCTACCTTTGTGTACTACAATACTGAATCACCAAAAGATAGTTATTATGAGCTCAAAAAAGAGGCTGGAGTATGGCTTTTTCAAAACATAGAAAATCCTCAAGAGTTGAAAATTATGGAACGATTTCCTATCGTGACCTATTATTCTGATTCTAAAATACGCTACATTACCCCCTATACTTCCAATATAGAAGATATTTATGAATATGGCTTACACAATGATATTGATATTCTCATTGCCGACAGTATGGACTTTCAAACCTATAGGCCAGAACTCAGTTATATCCTCTCTAAGACTCCAGATAACTTTAAACTGCTCAAAGAATTTACAAACAGTAAAGAGCAGAAAGTTATTTTGTACAAACTCAAAAAATAATATACTGATAAGTATATTATTTTTTATATTATTTCTATGTTACAAAAACTTGTAAGTCTCGTTTTAGTCTTCCTGATTCCACTGAGTATAATTCACTCTGCTTTTTGAGACGATTCTCGCTCTTATATGTTAGAAAATATGTGAGAATATAAAACATATGCTCTGGAAATGTGAGAGATGATTCCAAGTCTCGATGATAAGACTCTTGAGAGAGTTTCTCTTAAACTCTCTCAGATAGAATCTGATGATGCGAAGCTTAATACCTTTGTAGAATATCTAGAACTCCTTATCTCAGATTCGCAGATACAAACAGTAGAAACAGTAAAGCAAGATCTAGGCCTCACTGAAAGCGAAAAAAGAAAGCTGGCAAGAGAAATAAAGAATATTGAATGAGACATGAAAAAAGAACTCAGTGAGTTTTTGGATGCTACCATATCATCATGGAACACACTCAGTAGATATGAAGAAAATGGTGACCTAAAAGCAAAACTTCAATATGCTGTTGAGAATCTCATAAAATTTGATGCTGAACTAAATATTTCAGAATATACCAATCAAGTACAAGTGTTTGACCAAAGTTTTGATGCTCAAATAGATGGATCATATACTACTGAGTTTTGGGGACAAAAAATAGATCTATCATGAGAAAGTAGTATAAACCTTATATCAAAATGAGGAGCGATATATTTGCGACTCAAAAATACTCAGCTCTCAAGCACAAACGAAGAAGTAGAGTTAGAACTCACTCCTCTTTTAGAAAAGCTCAATGAACTCTGAGAAAATAATACATATCTCTCATTTACTGATATAGACAGTGCAGAGATTATCTGATACCTTGAGAGTTTTAACGGAAGTAGTTTAGAAAAAGAAATTGATGAAATATTCTCACAAGCACTTTTTGAAGCATATGCCAAAAATGAAGATGGATATCTCCTCAGACCAACAAAACATTTTTGTGATATGTGAAAAAAAATTACCAGAGTATTTGATCCATTTGGAGGGAAACTCTGTAGCGAGAAACAGTATGAAGATATGCTAGAAGATTTTTACAAGTCGCAAACACAGATGGTTCTCTCACTTTGACTTGAAACAAAACTTTCGATTACAAACGCTCAAAGTATAGACGCATACGAAAAAATAAAAATCGATTTTATTTGGAAAAATGCTTCTCTCAAAAACATGTCAATGACTATTTATGATGCTGCTGATCCTAGTATTTCATATTTAGATGTAAACTATACTCCTCAAAAATCACTTACTATAGTCTCAGATGTTCCTTGAGATCTCGAGCTCGATATGACTATGATATTTAACAGAGATGAATCCGTAAAATCTATGGACATGTCAATGAAGCTAGAAGAAACGGTAACAGTAACAGCTCTCTATGACAATGATGCATTAGAAGCGAGCTTAGTATCAATAGATGATGATTTAGAAGTGACCTGCTCTATAGCTTGAGATTTGGATAGCTCATATACTGATCTCACAGCAAAATGTATTCTCAGTGGGAAAGACGTAGAAAGAGAACTCACAAACGGTCAAGATTCTGTTCAAATAGACTCAGAGCTATATTTCAATGGAAGATCTCAAAAAAATGATTTGAGTTTTATGCTAGACGCGCAGCTGGATGAAGAGAACTATATTATCATAGACATCACAAATACAGGAACTCGAAAAACAAGTTCACAAAAAAATATATCTGCTCCAACTAATACTGTAGATTATTTAGAATTCCTATGAAGTATAGAAACGACAAATACTATCAATTATGATGCAGGTTACGAATATACATACGAAGAATATGATACTCATACTGAGTCATGTACCATCTATGATAATGGTGATAAAAATTGTAGTAAATACTACAATGACAGGTCTGAAACATGTAACTACACAGCTGAAACTGACACAGAAACTTGTAGTACCTATGAATACGGCTATAGTATAGAAAACTATGAGTTTGATGATCACACTACCACATGTTATAGTTATGATGATGGAACATCTACTTGCTATGAGTATTATGATACTAAGACTCGGACTTGTAACATTAGTATAGAGAAAGAAATCAGCTGTAGTGAACGTGAATACTAGAAAAATTCTTATCACCTATGCGCTTCCCAAAGAAGGGAAAGTTGCAAAGTCTTTTTTCGCGAATTATAAAAGTTCTCACCGTTTTGAGTTTCTAGAGCTCGGTATGTGAACACACAACACTCTACTAACACTCACTCAAAAGTTATCTGAGACAAAATATGATTTTGTGGTGAACTACGGAGTATGTTGATATACAGAGGAAAAAGAAGCTTGTATTCAGATAGCCCGAAGTGTGTATAGCCCGTCAGAAAAAGAACTTACTATTCCTTTATTCTTCAAATTCGCTCCTCTCGCTTCATGTTTGTGTAGCGATAGACCAGTATATGATCCAAATACTCTTTGAGACCTCAAATACGTTGATATGGAGAGTTATGGAGTAGAAAAGGTCTGTGAGCATTTTCGTATTCCTCGAATAATACTGAAAGTACCAATAGACAAGCTGTGAGAACAAACACAGAATTTTGACAGAGAAGCTGCGTGTAAAACTATGGAAGAAAATCTCAATTTTCACGTGCTCACTCAGGGGATTAAAAAATATCTCGATTCTTTACAAGAGTCTCCAGAACTAGAAAAGTATAAAGATTTTTTCTGATTTACAGTCAGTGAGAATATAATATTTGAAAAATACTACCACGCTTATAGTTCTCTCTCTGAGAGAGATTTTGATGTATTTTATACTACAAATAAGAATCTCACTAAAGTGAAATTCCTAGAATTTTTGCGAGAAGAAATTAACTCTCTGAGAAATCTCATATGATAATATATATAGAAAAGAGAGCAAAAAACTATCCCCAAGCTCAAGAAATAATATCTACATTTACGTCATCAGATATCGTAGAAATATCTCACTATAAAAATGTATTTGATAAAAATACAAGCTGACTGAAGGAGAAAAAAGCTCTTATAGTAGCAAAACTCGAGAGTCCTGCTATTACGGAGGCTCCAGCTTGATACGGTCATACAAAGCATGCTTATTTCTTTAAGACCTCTCTCAACTGTATTTACGATTGTAGTTACTGTTTTCTCAAATGAGCATTTAAAACTGAACATATGGTATGCTTTGTAAACTATGATGATATCAAGTCTCAAATATCCAGACATATTCAAGAGCTTCAAAAAGAAAAACTCTCAGGAGACATCTGGATGTACTCAAGTGACTATAGTGACATACAGTGAATGGACTGATTTTCAAATTTTAATCAGGAATTTATAGAATTCTTCGAAGGATTTTCTGGAGTCAAAATGGAAATACGTACAAAGTCATGAAATATCCAGAGCTTACTCAAGTTATGATATGCCCCGAAAAATACAGAAGTAGCATTTTCGCTTAACCCTCAAGAGCTTATTGATAAATATGAAACTGGTACAGCGAGTCTCAAGCAAAGAATAACATCTATAAACACGCTCCTAGAAGCCTGATGGAAGGTAGGAATTCGCTTACTCCCTCTTTTGCCTGTAAAATGATATCAAAAGGTATATAAAAACTTCTTTTTGCAGCTGTCTCAAGAAATAGATATGAGCGCTATATATTCCAGCTTTGCCTCTGGGCTCTTATTTACAAAGCGTGACTACAAAGTTATGCTCAAAAAATACCCTGACCTTGATATTCTGCACTATCTTTCTCTTGAGGAAGA